>JARRPN010000124.1:0-8152 GCA_037382875.1 Calditrichaceae bacterium
ATGCAGGAAAAAGAATATAAGTCCATTGAGCAAATGAAAGGCAGTATGAGTTATAAATCCGTTGCTGAACCTGCAGCCTATACACGTGCTAATTATATGAAAACACTTCAAAGTATTAAGTAATTTTAGTTGTTTAATTGTTTTAGTGATTCAAGCCTCGTATTTGCGAGGCTTTTTTGTTTTGATGAATTATTATGTACAATGTCTTTCTGAAGGAGCCTGCGACTGAAGAATCTTTTATTATTTAGTAGAGATTCTTCGCTTGTTACTCACTCAGAATGAATAAACTTAGATTAAATCAGAGAGAATTTCTTTACGGGGGGATGGAATAATAACTTTTTCTACCAGCAATCCTCTTTTTTCAACAACCTCAGCGCCGGCTTCCACAGCCGATTCTACAGCTCCAACTTCACCAGTAAAAGTTACAATCGCTTTGCCGCCAATGGCCATAGCTAAATGAATGCTGATTAATTCAACTTCCGCAGCTTTAATCGCCGCATCAGCTGCTTCAATAACTGAGGCAACGGAAAATCCACAAAATGATCTACAACGGTATGAGCACCGATTTCAATACCCGTTTCGATACTGGCGGTAACAGCATCCACGTCTCCACCGATGAGCACCATGTATTTTCCGGGACAGATGGTCCGGTTAACGACCATCTTTACATCGGCCCTTTTCATTACGGCATCGGCAACTTCATAACCTTTAGCTAGGCTGGATGTTTCAACAATTCCTATGGCTGAGCCTGTTGACATATATTAACCTCGTTAACTTGCTGAAATTTTGATTTCTTCATCGTTGACAGAAATTACTTTTCCATCAATACTGGCATGAACCGGGCAACCGAGAGCATCGTTTTCTATATTCCCGATCACATCGCCTTTTTTTAATGTATTACCTGTTTTAACAATTGCTTGTGCAGGCTGACCAATATGAGAATTTAATGGAATTGTGACCTCGTTTGCTTGTAAGGCAGTATCTATATAATGTGCATGCCTATCATAGGGTACTAATCCCAATCGCTGATAAAGAGTGGAAATCGGAACTTCCCGACCTTCCCGAGCCGGATGTACATCTCGGAAAACCTTGTCGAGTTCAGCCTCGGTAAATGATAATCCCTTCTCTTTTAACACTTTTTTACTATCCACACAGATGTTTTTGGGATCCAGACTTTCGGGACAGGCGATCAATGAACAAACATTACATTCACAGCAATGCTGGGCCCACAGGCTTCCACGTTCCTTGGCTTCGCCGGTCATTAGCAAAGTACGCATGACTTTATGCGGCTCAATTGGGTAACCAAGAATATAACGCGGACATAATTCCGTACATAGCGAACATTGATCGCACTGGCCATGCCCGATCCGTGTATATGTTTGCTGTGTTTGGGACTTACGTCTAACCAGGTAATGATCTTCAGGAAGAATAATAAGTCCGCCCATAGTCTTCGCAACGGTTGAATCCAAATTTTTTGATATTCCGCCCATCATCAGCCCACCGGTCAGAGCAACTGGTTTATTTGTTGCTAATCCCCCGGCAAGCGTGATACAATCAGTAAAAGAGGCACCTATGGGTACTTTTGTAGTAATGGCATTTTTTACAGCACCGGTAATTGTTATATATTTTTCAGTAACCGGTTTTGCATGATCAACGGCATGAGCTATGTTAACAATAGTTTCCACGTTATCAACCACACAGCCAACCTGCAGAGGAATGCCTCCCGGTGGAATCCTTTTACCGGTAATTTCATACACCAGAACATATTCATCCCCAGCTGGATAGACATCATTATAGATAAATAACTCAAATTTATACTGATCAAGAAGACTTTTAAAATGTTTTTCTAAATCAGCATTTTTTCTTTTTATTGCTATAGTAATTTTAGAAGCTCCAGTCAGCTCCTGCATTATTTTTAGACCACGAAACAGAGCTTCTGTTTCCTGCAGCATCGTCTCTCGGTCTTTGTAAAGCAAAGGCTCACATTCGGCGCCATTGGCGATAATATGTTCAACCTGAGATTCCAGTTTTTTATAGGTGGGAAAACCGGCACCGCCAGCACCGATTACACCGGCATTTTGAATTTTATTTAAAATTTCCTGATTATTCATAAAAAATAAAAAATATTAAAACGTGAATAAATTCCTTATACAATTCTAAAATGATCCACGACAACACAACGTCTTAAACGAACAAATGATCTGGCTGATGTAACACCTTCTCCTGTAGGTGTTGTTATAGTCATGGACGTCCAGCCCTCACCGCCAAATCCCAGACCAGCTAAACAAGGTCCGTTTTTAACAAATATGCTGGTATTGATTTCATTGGCCATCCGATGCATAACATCAATATTTTTTGAATGCAGTGCTGCCGTATGATGCAGATTGCGTTCCAATTCAATGGCAAAATCAATCGCGGTATCAGCATTGGGAGCCCGGACGACTGAAATCACCGGCATCATCAGTTCAAGAACAGCGAAAGGATGATTTTTATCAGTTTCAGCAAACAACAAACGAGTTGCAGGGGGTACATTCAAACCAATTTCTTTGGATATAATTGCAGCATCACGCCCGACAAATTTGCGGTTGATTTTTGCATTCGGTCCGGGATAATTCTCCAGAATTACTTTTGCTAATTGTTCAGTCTGATCAGCAGATAATCTAACAGCATTATTTTTTTCCATTTCATTCATCAACTGATCCGTGATGCTGTCTACACTGATGATGATCTTCTCATCCGCGCAGACAATATTATTATCAAAAGAGGCACCCCAAACAATATCCTTGGCTGCTCTTGGAATATCTGCCGTTTCATCAACAACCGTGGGAGGATTACCGGCACCGGCAGCCATAAGTCGTTTATTAGTTGATTTTCGCGCTGCTTCCACAACCGCTTCACCACCAGTTACAACGAGTAAATCAATACCGGGATATTTAAACAATTGCTGAGCGATTTCAATACTTGGTTCAGCGACGGTAGTTAATAAATTAGATGGGCCGCCCGTTGCAGCAATAGCTTCATTTAAAACTGAAATAGCTTTCTGAGTAACTTCTTTTGCAGCCGGATGTGGAGCAAATACTACTGCATTACCGGCAGATACCATACTGATGGAATTATTAATTACGGTAGCAGAAGGATTGGTGGATGGTGTAACAGAAGCAATGACACCCCAGGCAGCATTTTCAGTAAGGGTCAATCCGTGATCACCGCTCAAAGCTTCGGGCCGTAAATCTTCAATACCCGGTGTTTTTTCAGCCTGGGATAAGTTTTTCTGATATTTGTCTTCAACTCGGCCCATGCCGGTTTCAGCCACTGCAATCTCAGCTAATTCACGTGCATACTTCTTCCCGGCCTCCCGCATTGCCTCAATAATCTTTGTTCTGAATTCCAAATTGCGGATCTTTTTCTGTGATTCAGCCGCAGCATTAACAGCTTCATCAAGCGAGCCAAAAATACCTGCTGATAACTGACTGGTAGAAGTTGGCCTGGATGTTTTACCATCCAGTCTATCCATAACAGAACGGACGATCTGATTTATATCATCCGATTTTAGTTCCATCCAAATATCCTTCTTCTGAAAATCTTATAACTTAATATCAGAAAAAAATAAGTTCGAACCTCAAACAATCAAACATTAACTATGCTGATCATGCATCATCCAATCATCTTATTGGGAATGGATGACACATTCATTTGTTATGATAAATCGAACTTATATGATAAAATTATTTTGCGCCGGAAATCTTAATTGGAAACACATCTTCAAGATCACCATGCGGACGCGGGATTACATGAACAGCTACCAGCTCACCTACACGTTCAGCAGCTGCAGCGCCGGCGTCGGTTGCAGCTTTACATGCTGCTACATCACCGCGAACCAAAGCGGTCACATATCCGCCACCAATCTGCTGCCAGGCTACCAGTTTAACCCGGGCGGCCTTAACCATCGCATCAGAAGCTTCGATCAATCCAACCATACCTTTCGTCTCAATCATACCCAATGCTTCCATCCATCACTCCTTAAATGTTTGTATGTTGTTTTAAAAATTTTTATGGAATATTGGAAAAATGAAATCATTACTATTAATAATCAATTCCAGCATTCCATTATTCCATATTCAATCTATATTTTACGAACAAGATGCAATCAGAGCAAGATTTATAATGTCTTCCGTGCTACACGCCATTGAAAGACTGTACATGTTTCCATTAAGTACCTGCAACAGAGGCTCGAAACCTTTAAATCCAATTTACTTTTGTTAACACCTGCATTGCTGCCGCAATGTCTCATACAATTCGGGCATGTATCCATTTAAACGAACAGTTTATTTCTTATAATTGTTTAAAACTTTTAAGACCGCATCAGTAACAGTGCCCATATCCCGTTTTTCCGGCGGCAGTCTTTCTAGAGTCTTTTCGACAATAAGTTTGATAGTGTCTCTGTCAAATTTCTGCGTATCGGTTGCCGGAATGTTAGCTGATTCAACAAACTTGATATTGTACTTCTTAGCCAAATCTCTTGCTTCATCGGTAATGATGGTTGATTTTCCACCGATGACTATTTCATGCTTCCCTGATTTTCGGGCTTCATTTACTGTTATAGCAGAAATAAGACGTTTCATAATATATCCAGTCTATTTTAGTCGTTTGATGATTTCATCTGCCAGGGTTTTATATTGTTTTGCGCCCCGGGCGGACGGTGCATAAGCCAGGATCGGCTTTTGCGCGCTGTATGCTTCAATCAATTTACTGTTTATACCAATCACGGTATTGAATACCTTCTTACCGAACCGAGATTGGATTGATGCATATACTTCTTTGGCCACATTAGTACGACGGTCATAACTAGTACCAAAGTAACCGAGAATTTCCAGTTTTGAATTTAAATGCCGTTTGGCTTTTTCTACAAGTTTGATAGTCAAATCTAAACCACTTAATGCCATATGCTGTGTCTGAATCGGGATAAGTACATAATCCGCAATAGCCAGGGCATTCATGGCCAGGTTTCCCATATTGGGTGGTGTATCAAATATGACAATATCATATTCTTTTGGAAAATCTTTCCGTTTCAAAAAAATTTCCACTTCTTCTTCCTGCAAAATTTCATCATAAAATTCACTCAGAGCTGCTTCCGAAGGCAGGCAGGATAAGTTTTTCTCCGAGGTCGGATAGATATAGTCTTTTAATTTACGATTTTCAGATAATAGATAATCACATAGTGTCTGATGATTGTTGGTGATTTTATCGAATCCAATATGGATGGAAGCACTAGCTGAAGGATCCAGATCCACAAGCAATGTCTTTTTACCCAATCGGGCAAAGCTGGCAGCCAGATTAACCACACTGGTTGTTTTTCCCACCCCGCCCTTGTTATTGATGACTACAATCAGATTCATTTGTTTTTCCGTTTACTCAAGAAAAAATATTTCTGATGGACTTTTTCGATCAAACCTTCATCCATTAATTGTTTTACAAGCCTTCGGGCAATAGAAGTATCCTCATTCAAATAATCAGCTATTTGATTTATATTTGCTCCAGCTTTTTGAGTTGCCAGCCAATCCAATATATCACCAGATTCATTTAGAGATTTCGCAATCGTTGTTTTCTTTTTTTGTGATTGTATTTTTGCTACAGGTTTTTTTCTAATCGAAATTGAAGATTGTTTTTCTTTCTGTTTGACAGGTTTTACTGTATTGGCATAAAGCAATCTGACATCATTAACAGGTCGCGGAATAACGTGAGCAGAAAGAAGCTCTCCAACACGTTCCGCGGCAGTGCTACCGGCGTCTACGGCAGACTGGCAGGCAGCAAGTTCGCCTTCGACCAAAATCGTTACCAGAGCGCCACCAATTTTTTGGAATTTGATAATGTTAACTTTTGCTGCCTTTACCATCGCGTCAGCTGCTTCGATAGCAGCGGTTAAACCACGGGTTTCTATAAAGCCATAAGCTGATTCCATAAACGTTAAATTAAACAAATAATTAGGTTACAATCAAGCTATAAAAAGCATGAATGTTTTAGTCTTGTGATGCACATTATTTCCAATGGTAATTATGCGGATTTGTAAAAACAAATTATTGTAATTAGAAAATTTAGTTTTGGCAAAGCCAAAAACTTACAGGAAAAATCTTGAAATTCAACGACTTGTTTCACGAAAATTCTGAAACTCGTCCGAGAAGCAGGACTCAAACAGTCAGAATTTTAGCCGTTTCACTCGCATTAATTTACTACGATTTTTCCTGAATGTCGGTAGTTTAATCCAAAATCACTCATATAATTTTAAATTCATATTGACAAGATATTTGAATCAGATTAAAAAAATGCTAACTTTTATCCAATTAATATGTTCAAAGGAATAAGAGATGCAGTTCACCAATAAATATGTCATTTTAACTTTAATAATTTTAATAGCAGTTATTATTTATTATTTTGCTATTCCTTTTATCCGACATCTTATGCTGCATCAGGACACAAAAAAATTGTATGCATCATTAAAAGACAGTCCTGTGCCCTGGAAGGTTTTTGCTAAATCGGAACAGGGCAGGGATATTTATCTATATGAACAGGGTAAGGAAGAATCCACAACACTTATTCTGGCAGCCATGCATGGAGATGAGCAAAATACATTTCATCTGGCTGTTAAATTAGCAGATACCCTTCATGACAATCCTGACTTAATAAACAATAAAGTTGTGATTGTTCCGGTAGTAAATCCGGACGGACTGCTAAAGAATGAGCGCATCAATGCCAACGAGGTTGATATTAATCGTAATTTTCCTACAGAAAACTGGCGGCCTATTTATGAGAAATATAAATACAATCCTGGATATGAAGCCGGTTCGGAGAAGGAAACACAGGCTGTGATGGAGCTGATTAATTTATATCAACCGGCTAAGATGATTGTCCTTCATGCTGATCTGCATGTACTAAACTATGACGGTCCGGCGAAGGATCTGGTTCTGCGCATGGCTGATTATAACGGGTATCGAATTGAATCGAGTATTGGGTATCCTACACCGGGATCGTTAGGTACCTATGCTGGTGTAGAAGCCAGAATACCAACCGTTACTCTGGAACTGCCAGATAATAGTCCAGAGGAAGCCTGGGAACAAAATTTTGAAGCTTTGATCCAGGCGATCAATTTTTCTGAATAGTTGTGTTTTTGTAATAATCAATTTTCACACGAAGACATAAAGACCACAAAGAAAAATTAAATGTTTGTCATTCCCGTGAAAACGGGAATCCATGCCATATTGAAATAGACTTACTAAAAAGATAAACAGAAATGACTAAAATATTTATATTTAGTTGGAGATGAACATGCCATTAATACGTGTAGAGATTTACAAAGGAAAATCGAAAGCCTATAAAAAAGCCATAATGGATGGTGTTCATAACGCCCTGGTATCGGTTTTTAAAATTCCGGAGGGTGATCGCAATCAAAGACTTTATGAACTGGATGAAGAAAATTTCGAAAGAGGATCTAATAAGACCAAGGATTTTACAATTATTGAAATTACAGCCTTCAAAGGAAGAAGTCTTGAAGCCAAGCGAAATTTGTGCAGGGAAATTTTTCAGAATTTAAAAGTTGATCCCGGAATCGAGAAAAGTGACATTTTAGTGTATCTGAATGAACCGGAACTTGAAAACTGGGGCATTAAAGGCAAACCGGCCAGTGAAATTGATATGGGATTTGAGATAAAAGTATAATGAACAAAATTGTTTTGTATAAAACAGAATTTCTAAAATCGAAAGACCGCATTAAATATTTAATGGATCATTCCAATTTGCCCGGTCCGCGTGGCAATCTTGAACTATTATTTGCTGTTCAGGAAGTTGGCGATGAAAGGTTTTTCAAAGATTGCTTAAAACATGATGAATCGACAGCCCCAACCAATACACCGGGTGAGTTTGTGGCTACCTGTGGTACCGCCGGTCTGGGTAAGCTGATCGCAGAAGGTAAGTTAGAGTATTTCGAGCAATTAAAAAAACGGGCTGCAGATAATCGCTGGCGCGTTCGCGAAGGCGTCGCCTTTGCCCTTCAATATATTGGAATACAGAAAATGGATTTATTGCTGACTGAGATGAAAAAATGGATGAAAGAAAATTTTTTTGTTCAGCGGGCTATTGTTGCCGGATTATGTGAACCAGC
>JARRPN010000125.1:0-8070 GCA_037382875.1 Calditrichaceae bacterium
CCCAACAATATGCAGTTCGTTGATAGGATTTTCACTCATTTCATTTATTTTATCTATTACATAACGGTATTTAAAAGCCAGACTTTCCAATATTATTCTTGTAAATTGTGCTGGATTTTTCGGTATTGATTGCCCTGTATCAGCACAAAATTTCGAGATTGCTTCCGGCATATCTACCGGATTTAAAAACGAGGCATCATCCGGATCAATTACTGAATAAAATGGTTCTGCCTGATCCGCCATTTGCACAAGTTCAGCATACTCAAAATTATTACCCTGCTGACTCCATTTCTTACGACATCTCTGCAAGAGCCATAAACCCATAGTATTTTTTAAAAAACGATAATCTTTGTTAACGCCACCTTCATTTGTAAAGCCGTATTTAAATGACTGATCTGAAATAATAGGCTGCGATGATTCGATTCCTAGTAATGACCAGGTACCTGAACTTATATAAGCACAATTCTGTCCTCTTAAAGGAATGGCAGCAACCGCACTTGCAGTATCGTGTGCACCAACTGTAATAACATCAATTGGAGATATATTTATATCTTGTTGTATTTCTAGTGTCAAGCTGCCAATAACAACCCCCGGTTCAACAAGTGTGGATAAAATTTTTGACGGTAAACCTAAACTTTCCAATAACTCGCTATCCCATTTTCTACTTTTCACATCTAGCATTTGTGATGTGGATGCGATAGTATACTCACAAAACTTTTCACCGCAAAGCATATAATTAAACAAATCCGGCATAAACAGCAGTTTATCAGCCTTTTTAATAGAAGAGTTATTATCCATACTATATAATTGAAAAAGAGAATTAAATTCCAGAAACTGGTTTCCAGTTCTAGTATAAAGATCCCGTTTAGATATTTTCTGAAATACTTTTTCCATAACGCCATTTGTTCGGGAATCACGATACGCGTAAGGATTCTCTATAAGATTTCCGTGTGAATCGAGCAATCCGAAATCGACTCCCCATGTATCAATACCGATTCCTTGAATCTCAATACCAGCATTTACAATCTTGGAAAGTCCGGTTTTAATTTCATTAAATAAGTAAGGCAAATCCCAATGGAAATGATCATCAATATTAAGCTGTTTATTAGGAAACCGATGTATTTCTTTTAAAGTTAATTTTTCGTTTTCAAAACTTCCAATAACTGCACGTCCGCTTTCCGCACCAAAATCAAAAGCAGCAAAATTAATCCCTGACATGAATTCCTTTCATACTTTTATACTTGTAATAGTAACTACCATTGAAAATAATTTTACTTGAAAATAACAAATTTACTGATATCTTACGGATTATCCGACTATCTGATCTGTATAAAGATTCAGTAATAAATTTTTAAAAGTCTTATTGTAAATATTGTACCAGCAATTCAGCTGGATGAATAACTTTCCGTCCTTTAAAACCATGAATCTGATCATCACAGGAAGCACCGCTGGCTAAAATGATCACATCCTTATTATCCCGCTCTGTTTCTTCTATTTGTCTTGCTAAATCATCACTTACACGCATACTGACATCATAAAAATCTTTTTTATAACCAAAACTGCCTGCCATGCCGCAGCATTCTACTGAAGAAGTAAACATTTTGAAATTCAAGTCCTTTAATAATTGAAGTGTTGCTTCATGAGCGCCCAAAGTACGCTGTTGACAATGAGAATGGAAAAACAAAGCCGGTGAGTTTTCTATGATATCCAGATTGAACAAATCAGCTACTTTTAATTTCTGTTTTTTGATTATCCTATAAATGTATTCAATCGCATCAAAACTTTTTTCGGAAAGTTGCTGAAATTTATCATCATCAATAAAATGAGCGTAATCTCTGCGAAACAAAGCAAGTACCGAAGGCTCAACGACTACAATATCTTTTCCTGCTGATAAAAACGGATTTAAATAAGCTGTTGTTTTTTTAGCTCTCTTTCCTGCTAAATCAAGCATTCCCTGAGACAAAGCTGCCCGGCCTTCTGCAAAAACATCACTAATTTCCAAATCTACACCTAATGTATTTAAAATTTTAACTACTGCCATTCCAGCTTCAGGTCTTAAATGATTTGTATACACATCCGCAAACAATAATGCTTTTATTTTTGATGTTTTATCAGGTATAATTTTATAATTATCTGAGAATCTTTGAACAAGGGTCTTTTTTTGAAATTCGGGGAATATACGCCGCTTATCAACATCCAACATAGTTTGACCTATGTTCTTAAAAATATCAAGACTTGCGATATTATTTGATATAGGTGCAAAGAGACTGCCTAATTTTGCTGTAGCCGCATAATTTGAAAAAAAGCGTTTTTGTAAGCTGCCACCTTTTGCATTAATTAATCGATAATTCAGATTTTCATTAAGCCAGGGGATATCAATCTTGACAGGACAATTCGGAACACAGCGTGAACATCCCGAACATAGTGCGCTAAAGGCAGCATTTTCCAATTTACCTGTTCCGGCTTCCCAGCTTCCGCCAATTCCACCCTGATACGTTTCCCCTCCAAATGCATGTCCCCCGACAGCTTGAAAGTTAGCACAGGAGTTCATACAGGCACTGCAACGAATACAAAATAGAGCCTCACGAAAAACCGGATCTTCACGCATTTTCATCCGGCCGTTATCAATAAGTACCAGATGGAACTCCCGATCTTTTTTTGGTCTTCCACCAAAAGAAAAAGGCCGGATCTGCAACGGTGGTTTAATAATATGTGTATATGATGTTAATGCTTGTCCGGTTGCACTGGGCGCCAGTAATTCCAGAAAAGGAATCAGATCTTGCCGTGTTGGTACTATTTTTTCTATCCCGGCAAGTGCAATATGTAACGAGGGCGCTTGAGTGGTCATCCTTATATTACCCTCGCTCTCTACCAGCAGTAAAGTACCAGAATCGGCTGCTATCACATTTGCACCACTGATACCTGTATCTGCGGATAAGAATTTTTTACGCAAAATATCCCTGGCAAATTTTGTGAGTTCTTCGCCACTATCTAATGCTAATTTTGTGTCAAAATGATTTTTAAACAGTTCAGAAATACGTTCACGACTGCGGTGAATGGCCGGAGCTACTATATGTGAAGGTTGTTCTTTTGAAACTTGTAATATAAATTCAGCCAAATCCGTCTCAGCAACTTCAATCCCTTCCGCTTCCAGAGCAGAATTTAGTTTAATTTCTTCAGAAGTTATTGATTTGGCTTTAATAACTAGTTTAGTCTCAAATTGTTTACAAACTGACGAGATATAATTCCGGGCTGCTGCAGCATCTTTAGCAAGATAAAAATGTCCCCCGTTCGCTTTTACAGATTTTTCCAAATTCTCCAATAAATCTGGTAGTGAAGCAATAGACTCTTCTTTTATTTTCCTTGCACGATCTTTCAGCTCCTGGTAATCATCGATATCCGCTGTAGCAATATAGCGGTTATTATTAAACGATTGCGTATTAAGGCGCACCGCAGGGCTTTCCACCTCAAGAGCCATATGTATCGCATTATGCAGATTAACTTTCGAACTCTTATTTGCCACTTCTCGCGGGTGAATCTGACTGTATATTATTTTATCCTTTTTCATGATACTTTCTTGATTTGCAAATTTTATTTATTTTTGACGCCGTCAATGGCTGTAATTATTTCATTATATCTTCTTAACAGTAAACTGTCATCTATTCCATTGTTACTTTAAAAAGATTACATGCAGTTTACCCGGACCGTGAACACCTCTTACCAGAGGTCCCATATCAGCAGTAGCGCTGGAACCACTGACAAATATAAAATCTCTGTTTAGGGCTTTTTCTTTTAAGGGACTCTGACTAAATATATCTCTTGGTCTTGCCACGATTGTATCAGAATCAACGATAGCGATATGAACCCGTGGGTAGAGACTATAAGAACCGCCCATTTTTTCAGTTATGGAAACACAAACCGAGCCGGTTCTCGCAACAGCACAAAAACAGTCTGATATACCGTATTTTGCGCCGGCCATTTGTTTATCATCAGGATTTTGGATAATTCGGCTTGATTTTTTTCTAAAGGATTCAAAAAGTGCTGGATCCAGATCATCCGGATCTGCTAAAACGATTTCACCTTCCTCATCAGTTAATTTTAGAAGAGTTTTTTCCAACTCTTCTGCAGATTTGGTAATTACAGTAACTGTTGTATCCACCTTTTGAGCAACATCTGTAAATTGTTCGATTAATTGCAATGTATTCATCTTAATTACGACTCTATTTATTTAAATTAGTAATGATCAGATTAAATTTGCTCCTGTTTCCTTGCCTCAATCAAATAATATATTTATCCTAGAATAATTTAACTGGTCAGTAATTTTATATCAATTATTATACTTTAGCGCTGTTATTGTAACAGGCCCTAATAGTCCTGACTCTAAAGGCTCCCAGTCTTTTGCAGTAAATAAACCATCTGGGCCAACATTCTCTCTTTTTCGAGCTGCAAAATTAATATTGTAAAACTTTTTATAATTAATCCCTCTTTTATCCAGGTCAATGATCCTATTTGCCATTAGATTTGTTACATCTATTTCAAGAGTATTTCTTTGCTGAAGCATATCCGCTTTAACAGTTAGTTGAAATTCCGGACCAACAAGAGTTTCCATTTTTTCTCCATTTAAATAGACAACTGCTGATGAAAAAACTTCTCCTAAATCCAATAGGTAGGCAGGAGCATCAATGGAAGTCAGTTCAAACATCGTATTATAACGCACCGTACCCGAGAACCATTTTAATTCATCTGAATGGGTTGTCCAGGATTTTAGTTCTATTGTGACATAGGACTCGGGCAAAGTAGGGCCGCCTTTTAAAAATTCTAGTGTCCACTCTCCTCCTAATGCTAATATATCATCTGTTTTCTCAAATATTGGGTATTCTTCAATATTTTGCTCTACAGAATAGAATTGCAGAATCAGGCTTTTACCTTTATCCAACTGAATATGCACTTTACTTTGATCATTGTTTATTTTTTTCGTTCTAGCTCGGCCGTAATTTTTATTCATGGGATTGAACCAAACTGCATCTTTCCCGGATGAATTAAGATCTATCCACTGATCCAGATCATCATATCCCCAATTACTAATAAAATAACAACTCCCTTCTTCACGCTTAACTCTATTAAACCATAACCCACTGTTTACCATTGATTCAGGATATACATTTGCAGCAGCCAGAACCGTTTTTATATCTTTTCCTTTTAGTATTTTCCCATCTTTAATCTTACTGATTTCATATTTTTCCTGATTTACAAACGAAATATCCTTAATCAATTCGTCATAACTATCCTGACGGTCTTTCAAATTATATAAACCCGGAACATTTTGGGGAAATCCATCCTGCAAAACAACCGCAGCACCTTCTTCTACCATACCCAAAATCTTTTGCATGGTTTGAAGCGGAATGTATTCACACTTCGGTATAATAAGGATCTTATAGTCTGTATCATTGGTCCGGATCATTTGCTCACTAACCTGTAAGTTTTTTATCTGATTATCAGAGATATAATCAAATGTATAACCGTTTGATATGAGCATTTCACTTAACTCTTTTGTAAGTTCCTCATCCGATTTTCCAAAATGCCGCAACATGCTTTTACCTTTTTCAGCAGAATGGCCGGGCTGGATGTTCTATGCTGCTGTGCATTTTGCACCTACAAATACATGGTGGGAAGATATGAAGACCTTGAACGCTTATGTTGCAAATTGCCAGTCTTTTTTACAGCACACCGTGCAGGCTAATGATATATTGCTCCCGGCGGATGTTGCCATCTTTATACGCTTAGGCGTTATGCCTTCTGTTTCCGGAATACCGCTGGCTGCATAAAGATCGAGTATATTTGCAGGTGCACCATGTGCCTGGTTACGGACAACGGCTTTATGGCTTTTTGCCCATTCTCTCCAGGGAATAGTGAATTTTTCAAGTAATAAATCAGAAATGGTCTCCCGGTAATCGCAGCGTACCCGTGAAACTTTTTCTTCTTCATCATTTCCAAACAAGGCTGGCAAGTATAATTTTAAATCATAACCACGCCGTGATTTAAACTCTCTAAAGAAATCAGGCGTGTAATCAGATTCACCTCTTGCATCGTCAACCTCATATGAATCATTAAAAAACGCTCTGAGGGACAGATTATTATAATCCTTGAATGCCGATTCAAATTTTTTTAGATAATCTTTTATAGCAGATTCGGAAAAATGATCAATAACGTTTCCTTCTCCACCCGGTGCTGCTCTCTCTACCATTTTGCCATGCCAGCCTTGAAATACAGCATACAGTTTCCATTCACCTTTCGGAGCAATCCAATCGAGTTCCCCGCTATCATTTACCTGATCAGTGATATCCAAATGATCTCCATTACCGGAGTAGGCCATGAGTGTTTGCAAAGGTAATGGTTTCTTAAAACGAATTTGATCCAGGGCCAATTCTTGTAAATTTTTATTGGAGCTGATCGGTTCTTTCACATCAGAAATATCAATTCGTTTTCTAACTGCACGGGCTATTGGCTCCTGCATAAAAGTGATTTTCTCATCCAGTCGTTGCCCGCCTTTTAATTCATAAATTTTATAAGCCATATACTTACACGCATTATCAGAACCAATCCATGGTCCACCAAACGGCCAGCCAGTACCTGCAGCCATATCAATCCCCATATCCAGTCTTTCTGCCTCTTTGAGTGTGTAAGCAAGCAATTCTATCCATTCCGGTGATAAATACTCTACAAAATGTTTTTCTTCTCCATGGACTCCATAAATAGGCGTAATTTCCAATCCTCCAATTCCAGCTGCTTTATATTCTTCCATGACCTTTGTCAGGTCCTTTTTATTCACACTGCTACCCTGCCACCACCATCTTGTCCATGGTTTTGTTTCTTTGCTGATTGCCGGCCATTCCGCTTTGGAATGAACCTGTTGCTGAGCGGAACATGCTATAATCATTATTATAATTACAGGTAATACCAGCAGAATTAATCGAATTTTGTTTTTATAAATAGAATTTAAATTCATTTCAATTTACCAATCATTTATTAATATTATTTACTTTCATATTTTGCAATTTCTACTGCATAAATATCCGAATGCCCTTCAAAATTGGCCCGAAAAATAATCCATTTACCATCGGGTGAAAAATGAACATTGGGTTCCAAATCATAATCGTGGTGTTTCATATTTACCAATTTTTCAGATCTGAGACTATCACCATCTAGTTTAAATAAATATATCCACATACCATTTTTAGCGTGAGCAACCTGTGACGAATCTCCTCCATCACCGGCAAATAATTTCTGATCCGGTGAAATATTAAAATGAATAGACCATTCATTACGAGTAAGCTGATATTTTTCATGTTCATTTGTTCTTACATCAACCGATGCAAGAAAAAATGTCTCACCCCGCGGTATTTGCAAATCATACCAGATTTTTTTACCATCCGGGCTAAAAAATTCATGTCCGGCAATTTCTCTATTAACCGCACGTTTATGCATTAATTTTGGATGAACATTATAAATGTTTGTAGTCCAAATTCTGTCAACTTCATGCCATGGTCCTTCGTGACAGTACATTAAGAGTTCCGGATCGGTTGGCGAAAACTGGATATGGTTGAGCCAGGCCTTTTCAGAATAGACTGTTTTAAACAATCCGGACTCAGCCTCGAGTGTGAATAAGGATCGCCTTTGCTTTGCTTCAAAAACACGTCTGAAAAAATCACCTTTCCTAGGGAATTTCCTAAATATTTCACTTTCCTCACGGGTAATTATAGCCCCGGATAAAAATGTTTCATCAGCATTTAATGTGGTAATACTGCCGCGGATGCTGTCTGGGAAAACATAAATAAGACGAGTTGCATGATTTTCGATTCCTGTCTCAAAAACGCTGTCTCTGCACTGGTAATAGACTTTATGGTTCATCTTACCGACAATTTCACCCCGTACCCATGACTTATTTGTAAGTTGGTCTATTTTGTGGGTTTTTAGATCAATTGAAAAAAGTTGATTGCTATCCCCCACTTTCCTGTAAAAAATCATTAAATCATTCTTCTTTCCATCAGAAGGTATAAAAGGATTATTGTG
>JARRPN010000126.1:0-7518 GCA_037382875.1 Calditrichaceae bacterium
ATTGGCTCGTCTAAGGAGCCAGAATGAACTGCTGGAAATTCGTTCTTCCGATTTAAGTTTTACAGAGCGTGATACCACTGAATTCTTTAACAAGAAACTAAAGCTCGATCTTACCCTAAACGATATCAACCTCTTGGAATTAAAAACGGAAGGTTGGATTGCCGGATTGCAACTAACTGCCATAACTTTGCAGAATAAAGAAAATGTCTCCGAATTTATTAGAAAGATTGCTGGTGGTAACCGTTATATAATGGATTACCTGATTGAAGAAGTATTAAATACTTTGGATAATGAAACCCGTGATTTCCTTCTGAAAACTTCAGTTCTGGTGAAATTATCCGGTCCGCTTTGCGATGCAGTTCTTCAAATAGACAACAGCCAGTTTAAACTGGAGTCGTTGGAAAAGAACAATATGTTTATTGTAGCGCTCGATAATGAAAGACATTGGTTCCGATATCATCATCTTTTCGGAGATTTATTAAAACAAAGGCTGTTAATCAACGAAAAACAGCTAATCCCGGTTCTACACAATAAAGCCAGTATTTGGTTTGAAAAGAATAATATACCTCTTTTTGCAATCGACCATTCATTGTTGGCTAATAATTTTGAGCGTGCGGCATACCTGATTGATCAACAGGCTGATTCTATTTGGCTTCGGGGAGAGCACACTTTACTTCAGCGATTTTTAGAAGGATTGCCAACCAATATTTTGTTGACTAAGCCGAAATTGAGCATCTATTTTGCCTGGCTCCTTTTCACAAATGGTAAATTTGATGAAGCTGAGTTGACTTTAAAATCAGTTGAAGAACTGCTTTCCCCCTCCTCCGGGGAAAAAAATAAGAAAACACCAATAAATAACGAAGTGCAGTTACAGGGAAGAGTAGCTGCTATCCGGGCAAGTATAGCTTCATTTCGTGGCGAAATAAATAACATCATCCATTTCTCTGAGCAAGCACTTAAACACCTGTCAAAGGAAGATGATACGTGGCGTTGTATAGGTGCTATGACACTGGGTGATGCGCACATGCTAAATAATAATACTAGGGATGCAGCTAAAGCTTATTTCGAGGCGGTGGTAGCCAGCCAAACAGTTAATGATATCAATCTTTATCTAATGAGTAATATGCTGTTTGCTTTTGCTGAGGCTCAATTAGGCAGACTACAGGTTGCTCAGGAAATTTATGAAAAGTTGTTAAATTTTGTAAATGAAAAATGTTTGTTGAAAACCGACTTTGCAGGTTGGCTATTTGCTGCAAAAAGTTATTTATTTTACGAGTGGAATGATCTTGAAAGCGCTGTGGAATATGCAAATAAAGGCGTTGAAAAGAGTGTATATGGTCACAATGTATTTATCAAGGGAATTGTATACAATAATTTAATAGCGGTGTTGTTTGCAAATCACGATTTGGTTGCCGCTGAAAAAGGGATTAAAGAAATTGAGAAGATTGTTGCAGAATCTGATGTGCCGAGAGGCATAATAAACTGGAAAGAGGCCTGGAGGGCTCGACTCTGGCTGGCTCAAGGCAATATACAAGCTGTTTCCGAATGGGTAAGAAGAAGATGTTGGAATGAAGAAACCAATTTTTCTTATCTGCATAAGGATGAGATTATTGTTTTCGCCCGAATCTTAATTGCACATGGAAAGTATAATGTAGCTGATAAGTTACTTAAACGTTTGATTAGTCAAGCGGAATCAGCTTCTCAAATTGTTAGTCAGATTGAATTGTTGTTAATCCATGCATTGGTTTTAACAATTCTGGAAAATAAAAATGAAGCAAAGATTTCGGTACTAAAAGCTTTATCAATAGCGGAACCTGGTGGTTTTATCAGAATATTTATCGGTGAAGGTGAAACGATTGAAATTTTAATAAAAACAATTAAAAATGAAAAAGCCACTAAAGTTTCTGATTTGCTTAATTTAATTTCCAGTGAATACTTAAGCAAGTTGTTGGAAGCGTTTAAAAATGAAAAGAAAACAAATAAAAATACAACCGAAAACGTTTTAAGCGCCCGGGAACTGGATACCCTTAAACTACTGGCCGAAGATTATTCCAATCAGCAAATTGCCGATGAATTGTTTATTTCGTTGAACACCGTAAAAACCCACCTAAAAAATATCAACCTAAAACTCGAAGTGGATAGTCGGACAAAAGCTGTTGAAAAAGCTAAAGCGCTTGGACTCATCTAATATTCTATCCTGGTAACTTTAACACAAAATCAATGAAAACAAAAATCACACGAAATCTCTTTCTGGTTCTACTGGGATTATTGTCAACAGGCGCGATTGGTGGAGGCACAATACTCATAATTTCTCCCTCGGGGGAGTTACTGGGAATCCCATTATCAGAATATAAAAACCTTCCTTTTAATAGTTATTTGATACCCGGAATTATCTTATTTATCCTACTTGGGATTATCCCTGCATTACTGATAATTGCCTTGATAAAAAAACCAACATCAAAAATTGCTGAACAATTAAACCTGTTCAGCGATATGCACTGGTCGTGGACATTTAGTATTTACATTGCTTTTGCCTTAATTGGCTGGATACATATTCAACTCATTTTTCTTCAGGGAGTGGTACATTGGCTGCATACCTTTTATATATTTTATGCAATTTTAATACTTATCGTTGCTTTACTTCCACGGGTGAGACAATTATACCAAAAGAAGGATTCCTGAAATAGCAAAGAAATTTTGAATAACCCCGGACAATATAAAACACTGACTGATTACGTTTTATAAAATATCCTTTTAGCTGACTTTTATAAATCACCCTCTTAAATCACCCTGTTGGGTGATTTTTTATTTATGCCCATTGGTGACCTTTGACTTGATTTTAAAAGCTAAAAAATGAAAAACATGAAAACAAAATTAAGATTAGCAGGTATATTGATATTCTTTGTATCAATAAATCTATTTGCGCAGGAAAACGAGAATCAGGAAACCAGAGGAGTTCAGGTCACTTTTTTCTATCCCGTTGGATCGAATGGCACTTATTCAGGGAATATCACCAACCACTTGTCGTTTAACATTCTTGTTGGCTATGCCGGCGGTTTAGATGGGGTGGAATTGGGAGGATTGCTGAATATCAACCGCGATTTTGTGCAAGGTGTGCAATTTTCAGGTTTTGGAAACATTACCGGTGGCCCGGTTCACGGCGCACAACTTGCTGGGTTTGCCAATTTCAACAAAGGAATAACCAAAGGTTTTCAGGCCGCAGGTTTTGCCAATTTTACACGCGGCTACTCCAGGGCATTCCAGGGTGCCGGATTTGGAAATTTCTCGCAAGACCTGCGCGGTGCGCAACTGGCGGGTTTTGGAAATTTCGCCAGCGGAAAAGTTGAAGGTGCTCAGTTTGCCGGATTCGGCAACTTTGCAACCGATGTAAATGGGGCTCAGATTGCCGGATTTATCAATGTAGCGAAACATGTTAATGGGGTTCAGCTGGGAGTACTTAATGTTGCGGATTCGGTGAGCAACGGAATACCGATTGGTATTTTTAGTATTGTGAAAAATGGATATTACGAATTAGAAGTCACCGGTGGAGAAGTCATTTACTCCAACCTCAATTATAAAATGGGAGTTGAAAAATTTTACACCATTTATAAATTAGGTTACTCCACATACAAGAGCAATCCTGTTTACAGTATTGGACTGGGCTTTGGAAGCAATGTATTTACTTCAGCTAAACACAAGATTAGTGTCGATTTGTCGGCAAATCAGATTGTTTACAACAACAATTGGGATTGGGATAATGATCTAAACTTGCTGAACAAGGTAGATGTAAACTACAAGTATTCTATTACTGAGAGATTATCATTTTTAGTTGGTCCATCCTTCAACGTTTACACAACCAAACAAAAAGTTGATGGTGAATTTGGAACGTTGAATGTTCCCTATTCCTTATATGAAGATGAATGGTCGACTGGGAAAGTACAAATGTGGCTTGGGCTAAATGCCGGTTTATCACTTACATTATAATCTTTCAATGGTCAAAATCACCCCTTAAAATCACCCTGTTGGGTGATTTTTTTCTGACGAATGATCAAGACCTTTGAACTGTGATTTTTAATCAAAATAAAAATGAAAAGCATAATTAAAATAAAAATTAAAGGGCAACTCGATTCAACCTGGAAAGACTGGTTCGATGGCCTCGATATTATAACTGAAGATGACCATACCCTATTGCTGGGAGATGCAAGAGACGAAGCATTTATATACGGTGTTCTCAACAAAATCAGGGATTTAAACCTGAAACTTATTTCAGTGGAAAAAATAGAAGAATCGGATAATAAACAATAAGATGAAACTACTATCAATAAAAATTAACCTGTTGGTTCTGGCTCTTTTCTTTTTGACTGAAGTAGGTTGCGAAGACTTATTTAACGATTTTGATTACAATTACCAGGTACCGGAACAAACAGAAGACGGGCTGGAAGTTGCCAATATGGAACAGGTGGGTATCGATACTCCCGCGATAATTGATGTAGTCAGCCGCATTGGTGGAGGAAAATATGGCGAGGTTCATTCCATTTTAATTTACAAAGATGATAAACTGGTTTTGGAAGAATATTTCCCGGGGCACGCCTACCAATGGGATGCACCGGGTCATAAAGGTGAATGGGTTAACTGGAACAGTGAAATGCAACACTGTATTCATTCAGATACAAAAAGCATAACCTCGCTATGTATCGGAATAGCCATCGATAAGGGCTTTATTGAAAACGTTCATCAATCCATTTTCGATTACCTGCCGGATTATCAAAACTTCAAGACAAATAACAAAGAATACATAACCATAGAACATTTGTTAACTATGACCTCGGGATTGAGATGGGAGGAGTGGGGTGTTTCTCTGGGCTCCATAAATAACGACCAAATAGGAATATGGTTTTGGGAAGACGGTCCGATGAATTATGTACTAAACAGGAATTTTGTGGCTGAGCCGGGTAAACGATTTAATTACTCCGGTGGCGACATTCAAATTTTGGTTGAAATATTAAAAAATGCCACAGGAATGACTTTGGATGAATTTTCAGAGAAATACCTTTTTGAACCTTTGGGCATCACTTCTTTCGATTGGTGGTTAAAATTTCCAAACGGTGGGGCGATTCAAGGTGCGGGTGGCTTAAAACTCACTCCACGCGATATGGTCAAAATTGGCTCCATGATGTTAAATAAAGGAATGTGGAAGGGAAAACGAATCGTTTCTGAAGAATGGGTGTCGAAATGCTCCAAACCTTATGCTGGGAATCGCGGAATAAAAGTCCCCGGAGAAGATTTAGGAAGTGTTGGTTATGGATACACCTGGTGGACAAAACAAAGTACAAAATACGGCGAAATGTTTTTTGCGCTGGGCTGGGGAGGACAGAAAATAATGGTAATCCCGGACTTAAACGCCGTGGTTGTTTTTACGGGTGCCAACTACCAAAGAAAGGTCAAACAATATAAAATCCTGGACAAATACATTTTGCCCGCAATTAATTAATTATAAAAACAGTAAAAGGTCATGAAAACAATTAACAAAATCGATGTTCATCATCACATTTTTCCAAAAGAATATGTTACTGCCTTAAAAGATGCCGGAGTAAAAAACTCGTTAGGAGTTGATTTTCCAAAATGGACGGTAGAAACCTCTTTCAAAAAAATGAAAGAAAACGGGATTAAAATTGCCATGCTCTCCATTTCATCACCCGGAGTCTATTTTAAAGGGATTGATTTTCCGGAGCTCGACACGCTGCATTTGGATGGCGTTTGTCTGATGACCAACTATTCAGGGAAATATTTAGGCGATGAGTTTTTTGAACCATTTTTTAAAGAACTAAACAAAAGAAACGCGGTAGTTTATATTCATCCAAACGATCCGGGCGATGCATTTGACTTTAAACTGGGAATACCCAATGCATTGATTGAAGTAACTTTTGATACCACACGTACCGTGGCAAACATGATGTATCGCGGTGTTTTAGACAGGTACCCGAACATCAAATATATCCTGTCACATGGTGGTGGTACTATTCCATTTTTAGCCTGGCGGCTGGCCGGAATAGAATACGGGAAAAAAGGGGAAAAGCCACCGGTAATCAGGGCTTTATACGATTTTCTTGTGAATGGAGAACCAACCAAAGGATTGAACCATTTGAAAAAGATGTACTACGATACGGCAGTTGTTTCAGGTGATTATGCTGTTAAAACCCTTCAGGCTTTTGCTGGTCCCGATAATATCGTCTTTGGTAGTGACCTGTGTATTAACAAGCTGGCAGCCATAGCCACTAAAAATCTGAGAAAAGACGGCGATTTCACCGAAGAAGAATACAATAAGATGTCATATGGCAATTGTTTGGATTTGTTCCCATCATTAAAAAAATATTATAACTGATATTCAAAACAATAGAAACAGCTAAAAACCAAAGTCATGGAAACAATTAAACCAAAAGATTGCAAAATAAACAGTACCGACTCATGGATAATCGGCGGAACCACCCTGCTTGGATTGTGTGCCGGATTTTTAATGCCTCAAACTTCAGTAATGGCTTTTATCGCCTGTCTCATGATTGGAGCCGGATTGGGGCTGATTATCAGTTCAATATTTTCGAAAAAACAAACAGAAAAACAATAGAAAACAGAAACAACAATTTTTAAAAACAAAGTCATGAAAACAATGAAACAATTATTTAGATTATCAATTTTTGTCTGGGCTTCCCTAGCATTTTTCGGATGCGATGAGGAGGTTTATGACATGGATGAACCGGGAAATCTGCTCCCGAAAACAGTAACGGAAGATCTTCTTCTTCCAAGGCTTGAAATTAATGGAAAACTCTTTCACGCCGAAACGATGGGTAACATTGAAAACCCAATTATTATTTTTCTGCATGGTGGTCCGGGAAGCGACTACAGACCAATGATAAGTCAAAAGGGAATTGAAAATGCTTCACGTTATCCCGGGGAAAGAACAGTTACCAATGGTGGAATAAGCCAACTTCAGGATGAATATTTTTGTGTGTTTTACGACCAGCGTGGAGGCGGACTTTCGCCGCGTTTTGAACCGGGTGAATTGAGTTTTGAACTGTACGTTGAAGATTTAAACGACATTATTGATTATTACCTGCAGGCAAAAGAAAATGAAACGGGTATTTCCGAATCGCAGGTTTATTTGTTTGCCTGGTCGTTTGGTGGAACACTGGCCACCGGATATGTTAACACCTATCCTGAAAAAGTAAAAGATATCGTTTCTTATGAGCCGGGACCTTTATCCAAAGAAGTTTGGGACTATGTTAAGGATAATACCACTTCTGTATTAAGTGAAATTGGGAAAGAATGGCTGGAAGAGTATTTAATTGCGCACGATCATTTTACACCTGAGGGGCACGAAAGAGCCGATTACCAGTATATGATGAACGTAAGCCAGTCCGATAAATCGCAGCCTGAATTTCATGCCGATCCTAATTCTCCATACTGGAGAGCCGGAGCTTTACTTCTTGATGACAACCTTGATTTTATCGAATCCGAAAATTT
>JARRPN010000127.1:0-7861 GCA_037382875.1 Calditrichaceae bacterium
TAAATATCGACCATATTACCACTTTTTGATGCAAGGCCTAGCATCTTTGCTGTAAATTTTCCAATGATTCTTTCCTGCTTAACAAATGCTTCTTCACTATCCACACCTTTACTCAAATCATTATTAATTTGTTTAACAGCTTCTTTCATTGCGGGATTTTGAATATCATTACCAAGCAGTTGCAGTACTTCATTATAGGGCAATTTTTCTTTTAATAGATCAGCGCTTAATCGGACAAAAGTAACCACTTCACCCATAGGGGGCTTCATAGTAAAATCGAATAATTTAGATTGCACACTTACAACTTCATAACCGAGATTGGTTAGAGCGCCCTTCAGTTCATCTTTAGTAAATGCTTTTTGTTCCCCTGAAATCAGGCTGCCGTCAGCCTTTTTTATTTTGTATACAAAAACTTTACGTTTTTCAAGAGAGGTTACCGTAAAATTACGGGTTTTTGCCATCTCGTTTACACGTTTTTTGGCTTCCGCTTGTGTTTCTGCATTGATAATACCCTTTATGGGTTTACCATTGAAAGACTTGCCTTGTATTCTAAATTCAGCCATACTATTTCTTTCTAAATTTCAAAAATAGCTTTTTCTCTTATACTTAGCACCTTCTAGTATTCTATATCAAAGATATAAACCGGACAGGTATAAGCTTAATTAAGTATCGATGTGTTTACTGCTTGTCCAGTAACTTCTGCATATACTTTTACATAATTAGTAGCATCATTACCAATTTCAACACCTGAAGCAACAATATAGACGGTTGTTGCACTTGTGCTGATACTATCATTTGGTGATGCAGTAATATTAGAAGTACCAGATGGTTCAGTAGCAGTGACAATAAACTGACCATTTGCATTAGTTGATTCTTTAGTAGTCAAATAAAAGCCCTGAAAATCTTGACCACCACCAGCTAATGAAGTAGGTGTACGGAAATAACGATGAGCTTTTGCGCCCAGGTTTGTTACATCACTGATAAGTGCTTGACGGTTAGAATCAACTGCATTAGTCTGAAACATGTTGATACCAACTGCAATAGCAATACCGACAATGATAACACTCAAGATGATAAGTAAAAGTTGTTGCTGACCCATAACAAATTCTCCTTTGTTTGGTTAATTTAAGGGTTATATTTTTTACAAGGTCTATTTTCCCTGCTTATTATACTTAGAGTTTCGGCCTACAAATATTATTCTTTAGCTAATTTATTCGTTCTTTATACTATAAAGTGATAAAAATTAAGGAAATCATAAGATAATAGAGATTATGTAATTGTTTTTTATATAGTTATATTAAGAATACACTCTTAATCACTACTTTAAAAAAACTTGTATTTTGATCATTTTCTGTTCAGTTGACAAATTATACAAAAAACTTTTTAAGAAACTTATTTTATAAGGATGTTTAATAATATAAATATTCAAATATTGAATATAACGCGTATATTTCTAGAAGAAGAATAAACTGTCTAATTTTTAGACAGATTATTTAAAATGTCTAAAGTAAAACAAATATTAATCAAGTAAAATTAGAAAAAAATTATAAAAAAAGCCCCGATACCGGGGCTTTACATTCTTGGTGCTTTAATAGGTAACCATGATGTATTACCTATTAAATAACCACCTTATTCCATTGTTTCTTCAGCTTCAGGCATTTCAGCTTGCATGGTATCTGCAGCAGCAGAAGAGTCAGGCATTGCAGTTTCCACCGATTCAGTTTCAACAGCAGGTTCTTCTGCTGGTTTCTGTTGTCCGCAAAATGTTACTGATAATGCTATCAAACAGATAATGAGAAAGAAGAATAATTTCTTCATAACTAATAGTCCTCCAGGATTAATTGATTGGGAATGTTTGTTGAATTTAAAAGTTGTTTAGTAAAAAGTCAATTTGTTTAATTTATTTTTATAAAAGATAATGTATATTTGAATCATAAAAACGAATTAGCTATTTTGCTTTGCATTAATAATTTTATAATACTTGAGAGATATGAGAAAAATAAAACAAATTATTTTCGATGCTGATGATACCCTTTGGGAAAATAATATTTATTATCTGAAAGCAACGAATGATTTCTTTGATCTTGCTGAGAAGGAAGGGATCAGTCGATCACAAGCTGAAAAAGCTTTTGATGAGCTTGAGTTAAAAGTTGTAAACGAATTGGGCTATGGTAGTTCCAATTTTCATAAACTCAATAAACCTAAATTGATTGAATATGTTACTGAGCTAATGGAACAATTGAGTCATAAATATAAATTATATATTTTAACAAAAGGTGATCCTCATGAACAGGAATCCAAAATTATAAAATCCGGTCTTTCTAAAATGGTTGTGAAATATTTTATTTTAGATGAAAAGGATGACAAAGCTTATGCACAACTGCTTTCAGCTCAGAACTGGCAACCAAATGAGACTTGTATGATTGGCAATAGTCCAAAATCAGATATTAATCCTGCTTTACGTAATAATATGTATGCCATACACATACCATATAAAAACACCTGGAAAGTTGATATAGAACCTATCATAAATAAAAATGGTAAATATATAAAAATTAATAACTTTGAAGAGCTAAAAAATATATTTTTATTTGAATAATCCTGGGTCGGATCTTATTCATATACAATTTCCGCATTGACAACATCGCCTAAAATTTTACTGTCACTGCTTAAAAAAATGGTGACATCAATTCTTTCATCTTCTACTTCAATATTACCCTGAACTTGAGCTCCCTTTTCCAGACGAATCTCAATACGCCGTTTTTCATCTGACCATTTACTTTTTCCATTAATTAAAATATCACCTTCAGCAATAGACGAATCTAACAATGTAATATCGCCATTTTCCGTTTCAATATTTCGGGATACTTTAGTATTTATTAAACTAATATTACCATTTACTGAAGTAACTTCGCCTAAAATGCTGACACCGCGATCAGTTTCTATCTCACCATTGACGGCAGTAACGTCACCCTTGATTATACTATTCTCATTAATATAAACCGGGCCATTTACGGACTGAATATCTTCTACTGTACTGTTCTGACCAATTTTAATGCTACCGTTAACCGCTTTACATCCGCCAATTACTGTACAATCGTTTCCAATGTTTATACTACCGTTTATACAAAGTACATCGCCTTTTTTGGTTTCACCATCATCCAGATAAAAGGATTCATTTATACTGGCATTACAGCCGAGAAGAATTATAACAGGTATAAGTACAAGTAACTTTTTCATTTTAATTTCCTCATTTTATCTCATTCTAATAAACGTGAAAAATAGCTTAAAAGTTGCTTTTTAATACAACTTTAATTATGTACTAACTAAATATAACTATTGTGTAAAAATGATCAAAATGGTTGTTATATAGATTCTTTATTCTTGTCATCATCTTGCTGATATTGCTTAAGTGAAAAAGAAAATTCAGTTCCTGAATCGATATCACTTTTTACAAGAATATCACTATCATGAGCATTGATCATTTTTTTAGCGATTGCTAATCCCAAACCGCTACCTGAATTACTTGGTGCTCGACTTTTATCCACTTTGTAGAATCGATCAAAAATGTAAGGGAGTTCTTTAGGGGGGATGCCTTTCCCGCTATCTGCTACGGATACTATTACATCACTATCTTCAGTTCTTATGTCAATTTTTATTTTCCCCTTCTCCGAAGTATATCGCAATGCATTATCAATCAAGTTGGAAAGTACTCTTTCAATCATCCCAATGTCTGCATATACAAATGGAATTTTTAAAGGAATTTTTGAAATTAAGTCAATTTTCTTTTCTTCAGCTTTTGGTTTGAATTTAAGAACAACATCCTGTGTTAATTCTGTTATGGAAAATGATTCTAATACTGGTTTGGTTTCCATAGCATCCAATTTAGACAATTCGAATAGCTCATGAACCAATCGATTCAAATTTATTACATTTTTTAAAATAGTTTCCAGATAATTTTTTCTATCATCGTTGGAAAGATTCTTTTCCTTCATTAAAATTGTCTCAATATATCCCTGAATAGACGACAATGGACTTCTTAAATCATGCGAAATATTAGCAATAAGTTCTCTGCGTAGATCATCATTTTTCTTTAAATCCATTAAATTTTTTTCAATAGTATCAGCCATATTATTAAATGCAATAGCTAATTCCCCGACTTCATCCTCTGATTTGATCGGAATACGTTGCTTATATTTGCCTTGCTTAAACTTATGCACGATTCCAGTCATCCGGTGCAAACGTTTTGTCATAAGAAAAAATAATACTAAACCGGTTCCTGCTGTGAATAGTAAGATAATTATTAATACTATAGCACTGGTACTCAAAATATAGCTATCCAGGATACCTTCTGATGCCAGTTCATAACGGGCACTTGCAATAGTCACATAGACATACCCGGGTTTTAAATCATCCCCATAACTCATCTTTGCCGCTGAAAACACTTTATGGCGATTTGATGATATTGGATCATCCCCGAAAATAGGCAACAGATCATAGGAATTTTCTTGAATATAGCGTTGAATTGGAATAATGTTAATCGGATTTCTGTAAATTGGTCTACTACCATTATAATAGGTAAGTATATGCCCTTGTTCATCTAGAAAATAGACATCAAGATGAGGATTTATCATTCTTAGATGTGCCATATTTTCTCGGATGCTGCTATGGGTAACACTATCTTTAAGGAATGGTTTACAAACATCTTCTATATTTTGTGCAAGCGAGTAATTTAACTTCTGACTGGCTTCACAAACATAATTTATCGAGGATTTAACCGAGACAATTACTTCGATTGTACCAAATATAATTACTAATAATAAAAAAATAATTGATATCTTACCGTATAGAGTGCGGATAAAAAATTTCATTCATCAAATTCCTCATGTTCAACAAATTTATATCCTACACCCCACACTGTTTTAACAAATATCGGCTGTGATGGATCCTTTTCTATTTTTGCTCGCAGTCTATTTATATGTGAATTAACTGTATGCTCGTAACCTGTAAACTGATAACCCCATACAATGTTTAACAGATTTTCACGAGTATACGCTCGTCCCGGATTATTCGCAAACAAGGCAAGTAAATCAAACTCTTTTGCTGTGAGCTCAATTATAATTGTATCAAGGACAACTTTCCTTTTATCAAGATTGATTGTTAATGGTCCAAATATTAATTCCCTTTTCTCGCTATCTTCTTTTGTCGTTTCCTTGATTGCAGTTACCCTGCGAAGAATTGATTTTATACGCGCAACTAATTCTCTAATACTAAACGGTTTAGTCATATAATCATCCGCACCTAATTCCAAACCCAACACTTTATCGAACTCTTCAGATTTAGCAGTTAACATTAAGATTGGTAATGATTTATTTTGCTCGCGGATTCCTTTACACACCTCAAGACCATTTAGCTTAGGCAGCATCAAATCAAGAATGACCATTTCATAATCATTTTCCAGAGCTTTCTGCAAACCGGATTCACCATCTGAACAATGATCTAATTTTAAATCAAGATCTTTTAAATGAATTTCCAAAAGATCCGCTATATCAGGATCATCTTCAATTATTAAAACTTGTTTATCCATCCCTATTCCTCTTAGTATTTCATTCTAATCTAACGTAACAAATAATATATCACAAAAGAATCACGGAATATTAATATTATAAGAGATTTTATCGTAATGACTAAATTTTTTCTTTATTAATGATGGATGTAAATAAGGATTATATCAGAATAAAACAGGCGGAAATAAAAAAGGCAGGACTGAATCCTGCCTTCATTATAAAATATAAATATTAAACTGCGTCTTTTAAACCTTTGCCGGCTTTAAAAACAGGAACTGTACGGGCAGGAATATTAATTTCTGCACCAGTCTGAGGATTGCGGCCTTTTCTCGCATTTCTTTTAGAAATGTTAAAAGTACCAAATCCTATTAAAGAAACAGCTTCACCTTTTCCCAAGCTTTTTTTAACAGAACCGACAAAAGAATTTAATGCCTCTTCAGCAGCTTTTTTCGAAATATTTGCATCCGCAGCCATCTGTGCAACTAATTCTTGTTTTGTCATAATATATAACCTCCTGATTGTAAAATGTTAAAATGAGTTAAATCGGTTAATAGCCTTAATTAGTGCTGTGTAAATATCACTACTTCCTGAAACAAAAGCAAGAAAAAAGTGATGAAAATAGGCTTCAAACCCACTATTTTCGGCGTTTTCCATGATTTTTTCCAATCTTAGAGCCACATTCTCCGGATGTTGATACAAATTTCCTACAATTTTGTTGTATTTAGTAATTTAAAAAACCTTTGTTTCCTTGATATATACGGCTCGATAGCATCAAACCGATTCAGATTTTTTTGCACATAAAATCAATTTTAATAAATTCTCAGAAAGAATATCATTATTTTGACTTATATTTGAATAGGAGGCGAAAATGAAATCTTATCGCAAAGAATTATGGTTTAATACAAAAACTCGAAGAGAGTACATTAATATCACGCGTGAGATAGATACGTGCTTGAATGAATCCGGTATTAAGGAAGGACTTTGCCTGGTCAATGCTATGCATATCACCGCTAGTGTTTATATTAATGATGCAGAAAGTGGCTTGATTCAGGATTATGATGACTGGCTTGAAAATCTGGCTCCCCATGAACCTATCTCGCATTATCGACACAATCGTACAGGTGAAGACAACGGCGATGCTCATTTAAAAAGACAGGTTATGGGTCGCGAAGTCGTGGTGGCAATTACGAATGGCCAGCTTGATTTTGGTCCATGGGAACAAATTTACTATGCCGAGTTTGATGGCCGCAGGCGAAAACGTGTATTGGTGAAGATAATAGGAGAATAACTTATCGATAAAAAAACTGCCTGAAATAGTAAAGTGCCGGCAGTACACTGCAGTATAATAAAAGTATGATTTAGTAGAAATAAAGTTGCTGTATATTTCTCACACATTGATTCAACAATTACTCATCGCGCATTGTATTATCGATCTGTTCAAGAACTGGTTTGACACCTGCGCCCCATTCATATACTAATTGACCGCCGTAGTGCCCGGCACGAAAAATTAATAAGGTTCCAACCAGCATCCCGACTAATATAAATAATCGCCAGGGAATGACATCTTTTTTTAATTTCATTAATGCAGCTTTAATAATTGTAATGACAAAATAAAGGTACGCGACAAGCTCAGCGGTCTCTTCATGCTCATGAAGTGTCGGACCAATTCCTGAAATCTTTTTAGCAATATCTGCGGCTGCTTCACCAGTCTGCATAGCAATAAAGGCTCCAATCGTTCCCAGAATCAGCAATATTAAACTGGTTAGTTCTAATGACTCTTTCTTCCAAAAATAACTGATCAGTTCAAATATCAAGGCTGTAATTAATAGAGCGATTGGAAAATGAATTACCTGGTAATGGTGAATCACTCCTACCTCTTGATTTTTTTAATAACCCATTTATCATAAAAATAAATAGCCAAAGCAGTAAGCAGCCCAAGCAATGCAAAAATCAGCCACATGATATCTGGACGCTGCATATCACGGGCAAAAGCGCCATATAGCTGACCCGATAATATCCCACCAAAAAGATTGCCTAAAGCGACACACCAGTAAAAATAACCCATATATAATGCGACTTTATTGGGAGGAGCAATCTTACCTGTGTATTCCTTTGACTTGGGACTGGCCATCATTTCTCCGAATGAAAAGACAAATATACCGGCAACTACTATCCAACCGGTAGTACCAAAGATGAGTATAGAAAAGCTAACCACGGTTAATAAAACACCCCACAATATTGTCGTAAACGGCTTGAGTTTTCCTACGAAGATAGATACAATCACCTGAAAAAAA
>JARRPN010000128.1:0-13296 GCA_037382875.1 Calditrichaceae bacterium
AACGCACCAGCTCAGCAGCGATATCATCAATACAATTTTTCAGGATTCAAACGAACGCATTTGGTTTGGCACTGAAAACGGCGGATTGATGTGTTTTAATGGTAAAAATTTTGATATGTTTAATCCTGAGACGGGTTATCCTATAAATTCTGCTGTTAGTATTACAGAAGATAGTCTGGGAAATATCTGGTTTCTTTCAAGTGAAGATAAATTGTTCCGTCTGACTGATAATGAAATTTATCCGGTGCAGGGGATTCCGGGAATTGAGGGAAAAACCTTATACTCGGTGATGGCTAATAATGATAATTTATGGATTGGTACAACCAATGGACTCTGTAAAACAGCTTTGCCTGGTATGAATACAACTCACTATGGTCTGCGTAGTGGATATCCAGTTTCTGAGACTAATGAAAATGCGGCATACAAGGATAGCAATGGTAATCTTTGGTTTGGAACTGTTAAGGGGGTCGTAAAGGTAATTCCGGATTATCAAAAATCGATTAGTGAAGTACCGGTACCTGATATTTCAAAAATTCAGATTTTTTTGCAGGACACAGCTATTCCCCAAGATAAAGAGTTTAAGTATAATCAAAATCATATTACTTTTCATTTTAGAAGTGTTTATTTGACCGCACCTGAGCAAATCAAATATAAATATATTCTAAAGGGGTTTGATGATCATTGGTCGCCTGAGATAACCAATGACTATGTGACATATTCAAATCTAAGTCCCGGAGAGTATGTTTTCGAAGTAATGGCCTGTAACTCAGAAGGTGAATGGAATCAAGCCGCAGCTCAATTCAGTTTTGAAATTAAAAGACCTTTCTGGCAAACGTGGTGGTTTTATGTAATCCCGATGTTCATAATTGGATTTCTGATCTATATTCTAATTTTGCAGCGTATTCGCTCAATCGAAAAAACAAAAATGATATTAGAAAACCGAGTAAAGCTCAGAACAAGAGAATTGCAGGAAGAAAAAACAAAATTTGAAGAAGCTAATCGCGCGCTACTGGCAGAAAAGGAACGTCTGGTTGTTACACTCAGATCCATTGGAGAAGGGGTAATCACGACCGATGAAAATGGTAAAATTACCATGATAAATTCAACTGCAGAATCTATCTGTGAATTAAATGGTGATGATGCGATGGGCAAATCACTTTCTGAAGTATTTACCCTTGTTCATAAAAAAACAGGTGAAAAAATTATAGATCCCGTCGATCGGATTAAAGAATCGGGAGAACTTTTTACATCACCCTACAATAATGTGCTGGTTGCAAAGAGTGGATCAGCTAAAAATGTTTCATATTCAGGAAGTCCTATTCGTGATAAAGACAGTCATATTATGGGTATTGTAATCGTATTTCGTGATATAACCGATCAGTTAAAAATGGAAAAAGAACTTATTAAAAATCAAAAATTGGAATCACTGGGTGTGCTTGCAGGTGGAATTGCACACGATTTTAACAATCTTTTAACAGCCGTAACCGGAAATATCTCACTTTCAAAAATAATGCTCTCAGAAGATCACGAAATGTATCACCGATTAGATTTGGCTGAAAAGGCTTCGGATCGGGCCAGGGATTTAATTCAACAGCTAATGACGTTCTCAAAAGGCGGCACTCCGGTTAAACAGGCAACTTCCATTCTTGAACTGGTAAAAGAGACCACTGAATTTGTTCTTCGCGGATCAAAAGTTAAATATGAAATGGATTTTCCTGAGGATCTTTTTCCCGTTGAAGTGGACCCCGGGCAGATGAACCAGGTTATTCACAACATCATTCTGAATGCCAATCAAGCCATGCCTGATGGTGGTACCATAAAAATTTATGCCATAAATAAAACAATCACTGCAAAAAGCCGTGTTCCGCTCAAACCTGGAAATTATATACGTTTGACTGTCGAAGATAATGGACCAGGTATTAAATCCTCATACAAGCAGAAAATTTTCGATCCATTTTTTACAACAAAAACAGATGGTAGTGGTTTGGGACTCGCTTCAGCGTTCTCCATAATTAAACGACATCAGGGTTTTATAACAGTTGATTCTGAAAAGGGTAAAGGTTCAAAGTTTAAAATATATCTTCCGGCAACATCGAATAAAATCAAGAATACTAAAGTACCGGATACAATTGATTATAAGGGTAAAGGCAAGATCCTTGTTATGGATGATGAAAACTTTGTTCGGGATACGGCTAGCGATATGATTTCATTTTTTGGATTTGATGTGGTTTGTGTTAAAGATGGTAATGAGGTTATTGAAGAATACAAAACGGCAAGAAAAAGTAATAATCCGTATAATGCAGTTATTCTAGATTTAACCATACCCGGTGGGATGGGGGGAGAACTGGCCGTAAAAAGACTGTTGCATTATGATCCAAAGGTTACAGCGATTGTAGCCAGTGGCTATTCTACAGATCCAATTATGGCTAATTATTCGCGGTACGGTTTCAAGGCAAGATTAACAAAGCCCTACAATTTGCAGGAAGTTGGAAATGTTTTGCGGAGTACTTTGCACAACTGATTTTATTTAGCGCCACTATCTACCAGAGTCGGCGATGCAGCTGCAGCAACTGCCAGTTTATCACAGCGTTCATTCTCCGGGTGACCAGCGTGACCCTTTACCCAGTTCATCGTCACTTTATGTTTTTCAAGTAGATCCAATAATCTTATCCATAGATCAATATTCTTGGCCATTTCTTTTTTATTACGTTTCCAGTTATTAGCTTCCCATTTTAATGCCCAGCCTTGATTTACAGCATCAACGATATATTTGGAATCTGAATAGACATCAACCTGGCATATTTCATTTAAGGATTCCAATCCAACAATAATAGCCATCATTTCCATACGATTATTGGTTGTTGATTTATAGCCGGCTGAAAATTCTCTTTCATGCTCATTAAATTTAAGAATAACACCATATCCACCCGGACCGGGATTACCGGAACAGGCACCATCGCTGAATAACTGGATTCGTTTCATTTAAAACCTTTTTCTTGATAAAATTCAAATTGATTACTTTTAAATTTAGGAATTCTGTATATAAAAGTAAAAAAGGAAAATTATATTGATACTAGTTGCTGGATACTTGATACTAGATGCTTCACTCTTTCTACTATAATACATCTTGGACTGCTAACTGCAACCTGTTCACTGCAAACGGTTTTTCCCTTTACATATCACCCATTTTTTCTTAAAATTTGCCGATCTGGTTGATGAAATATTTGAATATATCAGATTGGTTATATAAGGAATACGAACTAAATAGAGTTAAACATATTATTTCAATGCCAACAGTTGTTTTTCATACTCTCGGATGTCGCTTAAATCAGGCTGAATCTGCTATTATCGCTAATGATCTTATGAATCAGGGATACAAAGTAGTTGATGATACTGAATCAGCGGACTTGACTGTAATCCATACATGCACTGTCACAGAACAAGCCGATGCTAAATGCCGGCAGGCGGTTCGTCAGAGTATCCGTAAAAATCCAAATACCTATGTTGCTGTGATCGGCTGTTATGCACAGATGGCTATTGATACAATTCGTGAGATTGAAGGTGTGGATTTGATTGTAGGTAACGAGCATAAAATGCAGCTATCAAAATACCTGGATTCTTTACATAAAAAGCAAGAACCGCAGATCGTTCATTCTCGTAAAATATCTCGTGAGGAATTTACCAGTGATTCCATTGCGCATGATGAATCCCATACCCGGGCCAATTTAAAGATACAGGATGGTTGTAATTTTGTGTGTTCATTTTGCATAATCGCTTCCGCTCGGGGACCGGCGCGAAGCCGAAAACCAACCACAGTAACTAAGGATATCATTGATTTTATTGCTGATTCAGATAAGATCTGCCCGCATCTGCATATCCCGCTGCAAAGTGGCGATGATCGTATTTTAGAATCGATGCGACGCAAACACAATGCAGCTTTTTTTGAAGAAATTATTCAATATGCTGCTGATAGAATTCCCAATATTGGGATTGGTACAGATGTTATGCTCGGGTATCCTACAGAAGGTGTTGAAGAATTTAAAAATACAAAAAAGCTTTTAGCTGAATTACCGGTATCATATTTTCATGTGTTTAATTATTCAGATAGAAAGGGAACCAGTTCATATAATCTAAAACCTAAAGTTGACCATCATGTTAAAAAAGAACGTACACGTATCATGATTGAAATGGGTGAGCGTAAAAAATTAGCTTTTTATGATTCATTTATTGGCCGTGACGTAAATGTGCTCTTTGAAGAGGACCATAATGGCTGGTGGGAAGGATTCAGCGATAATTATATGCGTATTGCTGTTAAAAGTGAATTCAATCTTAAAAATGAAATCAAGCAGGTTCGATTGACTGAAATGAAGAATCAGAAAGTTCTGGGGGAAATTGTTTGAAGAAAGTTTATATAGAAACCTATGGCTGCCAGATGAATGAATATGACAGTGAAATAGTAAAAACCATTTTGAAACAAAATAATTATGAGTTTATTAATGAACCGGAAAAAGCCCAGGTAATCTTTCTAAATACATGTTCAGTTCGGGAAAATGCCCATCAGAAAGTACAACAACGTATAAACGTGCTAAAGAAACTTAAAAAATCCAACAATGAACTGGTAATGGGTGTGCTCGGTTGTATGGCGCAGAACTTGCGTGATGATTTACTGAATGATAAGGTTGGTGTTGATATAATAGCCGGACCGGATAGCTATAAAAAATTACCGGCATTATTGAATCATGTCATCGAAACGGGTGAAAAGGATTATGAACTTTCGCTATCGGAATATGAAACATACAGCGATATCTTTCCCACCCGTGAAGGTGGTGTGAATGCATGGATTGCCGTTATGCGTGGGTGTGATAATTTTTGCACATTTTGCGTTGTACCTTATACCAGAGGACGTGAGCGCAGTCGTGAACCTCAAAATGTTGTTGATGAAGTCAAACGGTTAGTCGATGAAGGTTTCAAACAGGTGACCCTGTTGGGTCAGAATGTCAATTCCTATAGATCGGGTGATTACTATTTTGCAGATTTGATTGAAATGGTCAGTGCTGTAAATGGATTAAAACGTATTCGATTCACCTCTCCGCATCCTAAAGATTTCCCTGAGAAATTGATTGAAGTTGTAGCCAATAATTCTAAAGCATGCAAGCACATTCATATACCACTCCAGGCCGGTAACAGTCGAGTACTGGAAATGATGAATCGTACTTATACCAAAGAAGAATTTCTGGAATTAGCTTTCCGGATGCGGGAAAGAATTCCCGATTTGGTTCTAACTACAGACATTATTGTAGGTTTTCCAACTGAGACAGAAGAAGAATTTCAGGATACACTGGATATTATAAAACAGGTTGAATTTGATGCTGCATTCATGTTTAAATATTCCGAACGAAAACAGACCATTGCTTCCCGGAAATATCCGGATGATGTCAGTGAGGAGGATAAAACATCGCGTATTACGCGATTGGTGGAATTGCAGAGAAAGAATTCGCTGAAAAGAAATAAAGCACATGTTGGACAGATTTTCGATGTTATGATTGAAGGAAAAGGAAAAAAACCGGGACAAATTCTGGGTCGAAATGATGGTAATAAGATTGTTGTGTTTCCCGGGAATGGCTATAAAATTGGTGATATTGTTGATGTTAGAATCACTGAAGCTACAACCAACACGCTTATTGGTGAATTAGTTGCATAACTATGTGAGATACTTCAATTTTTATTCTAATACATAAATTTTAAATGAATTCTCATCCAATCGTAACGGAAATAAGATATTTTGTTCAGTTTTGATAAAGATATATTAATAGACCACCTCGATCTCTGGCTGGATAGCAAACGCGTAAAAGATTTTGGATTTATTTCACACGGTCATGCAGACCATATTGCCCGTCACCGCAAAATTATCTGTTCCAAACCAACCGCAGACTTTATTCGAATTCGTTTAAAAAATCCCCAATATCGGGCTCTGGAATATAACGAACCAACCGAAATATCTGATAGTAAAATAACGATACATCCCGCTGGCCATATTCTTGGATCATCGCAGATCAAAATCGAAACAATGAACGGTTCAATTCTTTATACCGGCGATTTCCGAATCAGTCAGGCTAAAACAGTGGAAGCCTTTCAATTTGTGAAAACAGATATTTTAATCATGGAAACCACTTTTGGATTACCCCATTATAAATTTCCATCCCGGGAATCAATGGAAACTGAATTGCTTGAACTCTGCTCATCCGCATTAAATGCTGGCAAGACACCGGTTGTATTTGCTTATACACTGGGGAAAGGGCAGGAAGCAGTCAAAATTGTCAGCTATGCCTGATTGACTGTAGCGGTTTATTTTTCTATTCTAATATTTGTGCCTATTTATCTGAAATTATGGGTTTGATCAATTTGTGGATAGCCTGAATAATGCCGGTTTTTCAGCTGAACTTCTAAAATAAGGATGGAACCTATTTTCTTTTTGATGTTTAACTCCAAAATTCTAAATTCAGTATCTTATGTATATTAAAAAACTTAATTTTAATCATAATCCTAATCTTTATCCTTCTGAGGAAAGTGAATGAAATTCGATTTCAAAAAAATAAAATTACCGGATACACTCGTTCTTATTTTTTCCATACTAATTTTTGCTGCTGTTTTGACCTGGTTTTATCCGGGTGGTCAATACGATCGCCAGGTTGTTGATGGACGTGAAATAGTCCAACCGGATTCTTATAAAGAAATTGATTCGGTTCCTCAGGGGCTTGGAGCATTGTTGACGGCACCCATAAAAGGTTTTATCGCTGCCGGGCAAATTATAGCTTTTATCCTAATTGTCGGTGGTGCATTTATGGTGATCCAGAAGACCGGGGCTTTTGATGCACTCATTACAAAAATTGCTCAAAACCGGCACGATGGCAGCGTGCTGGACATTTTAATTATCCCAATTGCAATGTTTATTTTTTCTTTGTTTGGATCCGTATTTGGGATGAGTGAAGAGGTGATACCATTTATTTTGATTTTTGTACCATTAGCCATTTCGCTTGGCTATGATTCCATAGTTGGCGTCGCCGTCCCCTTTGTAGGCGCGGGAGCTGGATTTGCCGGTGCATTTTTAAATCCATTTACCGTTGGAATTGCCCAGGGCATTGCTGAATTGCCTCCTTCTTCTGGTATTGTGTATCGAATTATTAGCTGGATCATTGTCACTGCAATTGCGATTGTATTTGTGATGATTTATGCCAATCGTATTCGTAAAGATCCGAAATCAAGCAGGATGTATGAGATTGATCAGCACTGGCGGAATCATATTCCGAAGATAACTAAAAGGTTAAATACTAATAAAATGAGTCGCACGCATTTATTAATATTAATTATTTTTGGTCTGGGTATGATTGGACTAATCATTGGTGTTAAATATTTGGGTTGGTATATTAACGAGATTTCAGCCCTTTTCCTATGTTTGGCTTTGGCTATTGGAATTATTTCTCATCTGAGTATGAGTGATATTGCTCGTGGATTTACAGATGGTGCCAAGGATCTTGTTAAAATAGCTTTTATCATAGCTCTAGCGCGATCAATTTTGATTATTTCCAGTGACGGTCAGATTATAGATAGTATATTACATGATCTATCTGAAATGGTAAATGGCGCACATCCTGTCTTTGCCGCTCAACTTATGTTTTTGGTACAAAGTGTCATTAATGTGTTTGTTCCATCAGGAAGCGGGCAGGCGGCTTTAACTATGCCGATCATGGCGCCGCTAAGCGATTTACTGGGCGTGACTCGTCAAACAGCTGTACTGGCTTTTCAGTTTGGTGATGGATTTACAAATTTAATTATCCCAACATCCGGAGTTACGATGGGTGTACTGGGAATGGCAAAAATCCCTTATGAAAAATGGTTTGCCTGGATGTGGCCGTTGCTTGTAATCTTTTTTGTGATTAGTTTTATTCTGCTGATTCCACCAGTGCTGATACATTGGGGACCGTTTTAAGAGCAGTCGGCAGGAACAGTGTTAAGCTCGCAGTGCTGGATTTGTCATACTGCATGAAGGGAATTATCCTATATCCAAAAACCAGTATCAAATAAAAGAAATAAATAACCTATTAACTAAATGTCAAAGTACATAAAAACAGACATCGCCATCATCGGAGCCGGGCCGGCAGGTTCAGCATTATCAATTTTTCTATCCAAACGGCAGATACCTCATGTTATTTTTGATAAATCAGAATTTCCAAGAGATAAAATATGCGGTGATGGATTAAGCGGTAAAGTTGTTCACTATCTTCGACAAATGAATCCAAAGCTACTGGAAGAGTTAAATCAAAAATCTGATTTGGCTACACCAAGCTGGGGCGTTCGATTTGTTGCCCCCAATGGTAAGGCAGTGGATGTACCGTTTTATAGCGAGCAAAATGAAAATAACCAATCCCCCGGTTATGTTATTAAACGGATTGATTTTGACAATATTTTAGTCAATGCGATTGATACAAATTATGCAGAACTGCAATTAAATACAGAAGTTAAGTCGGTTGAATATGCCAAAGATGGAATCATACTCAGGACATCAAAAAATAGACAGGAATTAACTTATCATTGCCAGCTGGTTGTTGGTGCAGAAGGGGATCGTTCGATTATTGCAAAAAAACTTGCGGGGCATACCATGCAGCCTGAACACTATTATGCAGGCTTGCGGATCTATTATAAAAATGTATCCGATATGCACATACAGAATTTTATTGAACTGCATTTTATTAAAGAACTACTGCCCGGTTATTTCTGGATTTTTCCATTGCCAAATAATCAAGCTAATGTAGGACTGGGTGTCTTAACCAATCAAATTAAGAATAAGAATATTAATTTAAAGAAAACACTTCAAAAAATTATAAATGAATATGATGGCATTAAAGAACGATTTATAAACGCAGAGCCGATTGATGAAGTAAAAGGCTGGGGATTGCCCTTAGGATCCAGCCACAAAAGACTATCAGGTGAACGGTTTTTGTTGATTGGTGATGCCGGTTCACTTATTGATCCGTTAACAGGCGAGGGAATTGGTAATGCTTTTCAAAGTGCAGAAGTCGCTTCCAAACTTATAGAACGAGCCTTAATCGCAGGGGATTTCTCTAAAGAATATCTATTTGACTATGATAGAATATTTTACACAGAACTTAAAGATGAATTAAGACTCAGTGAATTTATTCAGCGTCTGGTTCAGAAACAGTGGTTGTTTAATTTTGTTTTTAACCGGTTGCATAATAATAAATCGCTACAAGAAGTGTTTACCGGTATGCTTAGCGATCTGGATATTAGAGCTAAATTGCGATCCCCACGGTTTTATTTAAAAGTGTTATTTAATAGATAGTGTATATGTTTCCTGTCTTCATACTCATACTCTTACTCTTAATCCCATTAATAACTACAATCAATATTTAAACCTCAAAAATGCCGCAATCTGTCCCGCTTCTGTTAATTCTGGTATTGGATCAGTAAAATCAATATCACCACCATACTGTTTCACCAATTCTGTCATTTCATTAATCAAATCCACCTGAAACAATGATTTTGACCGGCAAGCTGGACAAGTATTGGTTTCCTGAATCAACAAATTTTCACAATCCCTGCACCGCCAGCCTTCGGGTTTAAAATTCCGCTCTACAATAATCTGTTCCACATTGCCTATCATCAGGGCGTCAAATACATCATTTAATCCAGCTAATCCAAGGTTGTCTCTCAGATACTCGTTTTGGATTTTCTTCCAGAGTGTCTTCTCTGAATCACGCTCCCGTTCAGTAAGCATGTCCATTATCTCCTGGTTGATAATATTATCTGTAGATTTAATATCAAGAGCTTTTGAAGAGACCAATTGTTTTAAATTCTGTGGCAGGTATTTTTCAATAGCCTGAATAATCTCTTTTCCACCGGCAAGTACAATTCTCCGGAATGATTCATTTTTATCCAGTTCCAATAATGCATCAATGATTTCTTTCGCATAATGGATGATTTCCTTGTCACGACGTCTCTCGTAGCGTTGCTGAGACCAGCCTCCTTTTTTGACATGATTTTTTATATTGCCAGTCACACTCTCTTCCGGGCCGGCAACTAAAGAAGAGATTAAATATATTTTTGCTTTTTTGTTATCAGCAACAACCACAGCGGCATTTTCGTATTCATCCTGCAGCTCTGCTAATGGTCTGATATAGGGAGATGAATCAAGTATAACGATATCTTTAATAGGTGCCTCGATTGTGCATGCTTCAAAAAAATCCATAATCCAGCAGACAAAAATACACAAACTTCCAGATTCCAATGGATTTCCTTTGAGATATTTTTCGACAAGTTTCACATTGTTATCAAAATGTTCCCTTTCATCCGTATCATTCTCTACGCCAAGCACCTTCCTCATGGCCTTAAATTTATCAGGCAGTGCTTTAACAGATTGCGGCCCCGATATATAGATACTCAAACAGGATCTATCAGATGTGGAAATTTCAGATAGTTTTCGTATGTCAATTTCAGCAAACATGATTATTCCTTTCCGCTTTTTACTGACCCTTCCCATTACGATGAATCGGGATTGTCCCTCCATGATTATCAGGGAGGGGATTAAGGGGTGGGTCAGATATGTACCAAATAAAACAAATTTATAGTTATGACAAAATCTTTCATTATAGTCAATACTTATTTTGATATGGTTTTTATAGTTTTACCTAGTCAGTGTTGATTATGTTTAACAAAGAAGTACTAATTTAAAGAAATTTATTTTTTGATTGTATTTTTATTTTTATATTGATATTTTAAACCATATTCATTTTTCTTCTGATACTATTTAAAACATAAACATTATATGATTCGGATAATATTTTTCACACTATTATGGATGAGTGTTGTACATGCCCAGATCACGTTTAGTGAGGTGATGTTTGATCTGGAAGGTGCCGATTATCATGATGAGTTTATTGAGATTTATAATCTTTCTGAAACCGAAACAGTAGATCTCACCGGTTGGTATCTGAGTGATAGTAACTATATTGATGATATTATTGAGACCGATGATGGGATGTTACTTTCACCATTGAGTTACGCTGTCATTCTGGATGGAAGCTATTTTGAAAATTCAACACTTTATGATAATATCATTCCGGATTCTGCTCTAATAATTACTATCGATGGTGGCGCATTCAGTTTAAACGGACTAACGAATACCGTGCCTAAAACCTTAATGTTATGTGATGCAGATAGTCATTTAGTAGATAGTTATCGGTACTCGATTGATAACGAGCCAAGTCATTCGGACGAGAAAATATTGATGAATTCGGATAATTCAATATCCAACTGGGGGAATAGTTTAGTAAAACCGGGAACTCCTGGATTCCGGAATTCCATTTCACCCCACCAATTTGATCTGGGATTTTCTGAAGATGCGCTCAGCTATCATCCATCAATATTAATCCGCACCCTTCAATCCATCTCGATTGAATGCGAAATTACCAATACGGGATTAGAAAATTTCTATGATTCCATTGATATCCAGATATATGTAGACAGGAATAAGGATTCCGTTTTTAATGATGAAGATGAAGTGTTAATTGATGAGAATATTGATATTGATTTGATCTCAACTCAAATAATGGTGGTTCAAACTAACTGGACACCTTTAGTGGCAGGTACTTTTAGTATAGTTGCCCTTCTCCAATCGGATTTAGATCAAAATCCGAATAATAATCTACCTATAGTTGAAATTAAAGTCATTGAGAGCAGGGAAACAGTCATACCTCAATTATATTGTATCCGAATAATTATTTAGTAATTGCCTCAGGTTTAGAAATTAAGGATAAATACGATATTGATGATTCTGTCCTGTGTATTTTAAACGACCTGCCGTCATTAAATAATACTGAAGAAACCGTCTTTCTATTGAATCCTGCAGGTGGCTGGGTTGAGCAAGTGCCCTATACAATCGGCTGGCTGGAAGGGGAAGACTGGCGTGAGCCATCCCTGGAACGAATAAATTATAATCTGGATAGCCGGATACTCAGGAACTGGGGACCATCAACCGATCCTGCTGGTGCTACACCGGGTAAGCAAAATTCGCTTTATACATCAATTAAACCAGATGTATTGAAAATAAATGTTGAACCTAATCCGTTTTCTCCTGATGGTGATGGTTTTGAGGATCATACTATTATTACCGTTGAATCACCGGCTGAAGCGGCCCGCCTCCGCCTGGATATTTATGACATCCTCGGACACAAAGTACGCACTATCAAAGATAATAGCTTTGTAGGTTCAAAGATTGATCTGGTCTGGGATGGCAAAAATGATAAAGGCCAAAAGGTGAACATGGGAATATACATTTTCTTCTTGCAAATTCTGGATGACCGCAATGGTGTTATTAAAGAAATAAAGGAATCAGTGGTTGTGGCCGGGCAATTGTAAATTTTAGGTGCATTTTCATTCATATCTTTACATAATATTTATATTTATCTAAATCATTAAAAAACATATAGTAACTCATCATCTATTTTATCATTTTAGGTTTGCAAAAGATTGATCGAATTCAGTATATTTCTAATCCTTTAGTTAGAGTATGAAACGTGTATAGTTAAATATATAAATAGAATCAGGAGGCTACGTTATGTCAAATGCCTATTTCAAACTACCAGAACCTTATAACGAACCTGTTTTATCCTATGCGCCCGGAACGCCGGAGAGGGTGGAATTAAAAAGAAAATTAACGGAAATGGAATCGGCCGAGATTGAAATTCCACTCATCATCGGTGGTAGGGAAGTAAAAACTGGCAAGACCGTTGAGATAACCGAGCCACATAATCATGAGATAGTATTGGGTCTCTATCACAAAGCTGGTGAAAAAGAAGTTAACATGGCTATTGAAGCCGCACTGGAAGCACGTAAAACGTGGGCAAATATGCCCTGGGAACAGCGTGCATCTATCTTCTTGAAAATGGCTGATTTATTGGCCGGTTCCTGGCGGGCTACACTCAATGCGGCCACTATGCTGGGGCAATCCAAAACAGCTTACCAGAGTGAAATAGATGCAGTGGCTGAGCTTTGTGATTTCTGGCGTTTTAATGCCTACTATATGACTCAGCTAATGTCCGATCAGCCTTATTCTCCAAAGGGTATGTGGAATCGCTTAGAATATCGTCCGTTGGAAGGATTCGTATTTGCTGTGACACCGTTTAATTTTACATCGATTGCGGGCAATTTGCCGACAGCACCAGCCATAGTTGGGAATGTGGCTCTATGGAAACCGGCATCCAGCGCGGTCTATTCAGCTTG
>JARRPN010000129.1:0-934 GCA_037382875.1 Calditrichaceae bacterium
TGATTTTTATAATAATGAAGGGAAGCATACTTCGGTTTTAACCTCTGAAGGCGGAAAGGTATTTGACAATAATCAGGATATGCTGGCTTATGGTAATGTCATAGTGATATCAGATAGTGGAATGACGCTCTATACGGATACCCTGAAATGGGATAATAAAAAACAAAAGATCATTTCAGAAGTACCAATTATGATTACAACAGAAGAAGGGGATACATTATACGGTGACAGTTTTATCTCTGATCCAAATCTACGAAACCGTGAAATTATTAATCCACACGGTAAAAGCGTTAAATCCATAGATATTGAATAATATATGACCGTTCGACCACGTTTATTCAGCTTATCTCGATATTTCTTTTATATATATTTAATTAAACTTTCTCTATTTGTAACATTGCTATTCGCTGATTCCGGCTTACAATTAATTCATGCAGATAAACAGGTCACAAAGGAACAAAATGGAGAAATTATTAATATTTTAGAAGGCAATGTTCATTTCAGGCAGGATACACTTGAAATGTATTGCAATAATGCCATCATGTATGAAAGGAAAGATAAACTCGAATTTATGGGCGATGTTCGGATTACTGTTGGGCATAGAAAATTGCAGGCACTTAAAATTGATTATTTTACTAAAGAAAAAACGGCCTATTGCTATAATCAGGTTCGGATTAAAACAACTAATGATTCCATGTATACCGAGTATTTAAAGTATAACTTTAAAACAGATGAAGCAGATGCCAGAAAAGATATTTATATATATAATGCAGAAAATAACGTTCAAATCTGGGGGCAAGAGGGATTCTATAACCCTAAGAAGAAACAAAATCGTATATGGGATGATGCAAGATTTGTAAAAATTGATACATCATCAGGCGATACACTCGATATTACTGCGATTAAGCTGGAATATTTGAGCGGTGAAGAAAAA
>JARRPN010000129.1:954-2765 GCA_037382875.1 Calditrichaceae bacterium
CGACTGATAGTGTAACAATATTACAAGGAGCTCTACGAGCGATCTGTGATTCAGCGGTTTATGAAACCGAATCTGAATTGGTATCGTTATTTTTCAAACCATTTGCCTGGTATGAAGATAATAAATTAAGCGGAAAATTCATGGAAGCTCAATTTGATTCATTAAAATTAAAAGAAATTATTGTAACAGAAGAAGCAAAAGCAGTCAGTCTTGTGGATTCAATTAGTAAAAAGGAAAATATTTTAACTGGAAATAAAATTCATTTTACTATTGAAAATAATAAGCCTAAACTTGTCATAGCAACTAATAATGCAACAAGTATTTATTATCTGCAAACTGAAGAAAAAAAGGATCAGGGATGTAATTATGCAACTTCTGATACCATTCAGGTGTATTTTGCAGAAGGTAAACTAGATAGCATTGCGATAAAAGGAGGTTCAGAAGGAATTTATTATCCGGAAGAGTATAAAGGCAAAAAGGTATTTGAAGATGAACAGCAATAATAAACTCACACTTCAGGGACAAGACTTAGTAAAAATATATAGTAAACGTAAAGTCGTAAATGTGGTGACTGTTAAAGTTACACAAGGTGAAATTGTTGGTCTGCTTGGACCCAATGGAGCTGGAAAGACGACAACATTTTATATGATCACAGGAATGATCCGTCCTAACAGTGGTGAAATACTAATAGATAAGAATAAAATAACTCAATTACCCATGTACAAGAGAGCCAGACTAGGTGTAGCTTATCTGCCGCAAGAAGCTTCTATATTCAGAAAATTATCCGTTGAAGATAATTTACTTGCTATAATGCAAATGATAGGTGTCTCGAAAAAGGAGCAACAACAAAAATGTGAACAGCTTTTGGATGAACTAAATATTACACATATCGCTAAAAGCAAGGGATTTCAGCTATCGGGTGGAGAACGTCGCAGAACAGAAATAGCCCGTACTTTGGTTACGGATCCAAAGTTTATTTTATTGGATGAACCTTTTGCTGGTGTTGATCCGATTGCAGTCGAAGATATCCAGAATATTGTACACAGTTTGAAAGAACGTAACATTGGTGTCTTGATTACGGATCACAATGTTCACGAAACTCTGGATATTACAGATCGTGCATACCTGTTGTTCGAAGGTAAAATATTAAAAGAAGGCACTGCAGATTTTCTCGCTGAAGATGCAGAAGCTCGTAAATTATATCTTGGTGAAAAGTTTAAATTGGATCGTTAGTATATATATTTCTCAAGATGCTGATGAGTTCAAACGTAAAGATTCTTTACTTACAAAAATTGTATTCGCTTTTCCAAAAATTCTACTTATAATTAGTGGAGAAATCGATTCACGATTGGATATAAGCACACGATTAAATGGAAATTCAGAATTTAAAAATAAAACAACCTGATTATCCTGATGATCAACATAATAATGGTAGCGTTTAAAGATTTTGATAATTTGTTCAGCTGATATTGTTTCAAACCGTATACGTACATCTAATACAGGTTTATCGGTTTCGTTAGGAAATGGTTGATTTCGTTTAAGGCAATTTTCAAGATAAACTTCTAAACCATATTCTAAATCATTATTGAGCTCTTCAGGATTGTCTGACTGCAAATAACAACCTGGAACATTCGTACAACATGCTACATAGTGAACGCCATCAAATTCTTTTTCAACTGAAATTTTCATTTATAAATATGGATTAAATTAGCTGATATGATCAAAATATAGATTTAAAAGACTACTATGTCAATAAATTATTCTAATTTAAGGTTAAATGGACTTAATCCGATAAGATAATCAGATTCAGG
>JARRPN010000129.1:2826-8510 GCA_037382875.1 Calditrichaceae bacterium
TTTGTATTTTATTGGTGAGATATACGCCTATTTTTTAAAGATATATCAATTATTTGAAGGAATTATGCACAGCATTACTGGAGAAAAATATCCATGAAAAAGGTTTTGGTGGTGGGTACAGATAATGCCTGCCATAGCCAAATGATGGCATCGCTAATTAAGCATATTTCGTTTAACAGAATACATGTTGATAGTGCAGGTGTCAAACCCAAAAAAATACATCCCGGTGCTATTAAAACCATGATGGAAATTGGCGTAGATATATCCAAAGAAAAACCAAAATCCATAAATGAATTTATTCATACTAAATTTGATATTATCATTACAACCACAAAATTAGCGCAGGATAAAGTGAATTCGTTGCTTGCGAGTACGACTAAAATTCATAGGGAATTTGATAATCCTCGCACCATTCGCAATAAAATCGATAAAGAGAATGCCTTTCGAGAACTGCGTGAAGAAATGACAGAATGGTTGAATGAATTTATTGTGCGTCATAGATTAGTATAATCATCTGCAAACAGAATTCTTCTGTTATATTCTTATCTTTTTTTATTTGTTAATAATTAAGCACATCTTTAAATTAAAAGTTTTTAAAATTCGACAAAGCAACACCAATGCTGTGGTGTTTTAATTTGGAGGTAAGGATGCTAAACAAGCGATCAATTTTAATATTACTATTAATGATTGTTGGATTCATTTATACACCTGTTGATGGTCAGGAATTGGACAGTATAGATTCAAAAGAAGTTTTGCAAAATCATGATGTATCGGTTGATAGTTCTGCTCATCAAGCAGAATATCATGAAGCGTCATTAGGTGAACAACTTTCTCTATGGTGGGTCATTCCATTTGCGGGCATCCTTTTGTCAATAGCAATATTCCCGCTTATTGCACCACATTTCTGGCATAATCATTTCCCAAAAATTTCTTTAGCCTGGGCTCTTGCTTTTGCAATACCTTTTTACATTTTACATCAAGAACATGCATTGCATGAAATTCTGCATATTTATTTTCTGGATTACATACCATTCATAGTTCTTCTCTGGGGATTATTTACCATTTCAGGTGGTATTTTAGTAAAGGGAACGCTCAAAGGTACACCAGTAATCAATGTTTTGCTTATTTTAATCGGGACTATCATCGCCTCCTGGATCGGAACGACCGGTGCAGCAATGGTTATGATCCGACCTCTGATAAGAGCAAATGAGCATCGAAGACATAAAGTGCATTTATTCGTATTCTTTATTTTTCTGGTTGCAAATGTTGGAGGATCATTAACCCCATTGGGTGATCCACCTTTGTTTCTTGGATTTCTTCATGGAGTAAGTTTCTTCTGGACCTTACATCTTTTCCCTGAAATGTTTGTAGTAGTGATTATACTTCTGAGTTTATTGTATATTTTTGATTCGTATTATTATAGAAAAGAAAATATGCTTCCAGCTGATGATGGCGAAAAATCACCTATTAAAATTGAAGGCTCGTTTAATTTTCTCTTATTGTTAGGTGTAATTGGTGGTGTTATTTTTAGCGGCACTGTTCATATAGGACATTTTGAGCTTTTAGGTATTCATTTACAAGTACAAAATGTTTTAAAGGACGGTTGGATTATTTTGATGGGTTTGATTTCAGTTTGGCTGACTAAAAAAGAAACGCGTGATGGAAACGGCTTTAACTGGTTCCCTATACAAGAAGTTGCATATCTATTTGCTGGAATTTTTATGACAATTATACCTGCATTAGTGATCTTACAGGCTGGTGAAAAGGGAGCTTTGGCAAGCTTAGTAAAGTTAGTTAATGAACCACATCATTATTTTTGGATAACTGGAGCATTATCCAGCTTTCTGGATAATGCGCCGACTTATCTTACTTTTTTTAATGGTGCATTAGGTAAACTTGGACTTACTGAACCTCAAATTCGTGAAGCATTTTTAGCTGGAGATGTTGCCCAGAGATTCCCTGAATTTATTAATTACCTTAAAGCAATTTCTGTTGGGGCGGTATTTATGGGTGCCAATACTTACATTGGTAATGCTCCAAATTTCATGGTTAAATCAATTGCCGAGGAAGCTGGTATACCCATGCCTAGTTTTTTTGGCTATATGCTCAAATATTCAATACCCATTTTAATACCAACGTTCATAATATTACACCTCATTTTCTTTTAATCTTTAGGCGGAAAATTTTCCGCCTTTTATTTTTTATTTAAATTATTCATAATTTTTCATCAATCTAATATTTTTATTAAAAGTGTAAATTTTATATATTCAAAGCCTTTATAGATGATACAGAAAGTTAGTTCTGAATGAGCGGAAATAAATTAAAAATCAAAATATTACCTGAAAATTTGGCTAATAAAATTGCCGCTGGAGAAGTAGTAGAACGCCCTGCCTCGGTAGTCAAGGAATTGGTTGAAAATGCAATTGATGCAGACGCGACGAAGATTGCAATATATGTTGAACAAGCTGGAAAAAAACTAATACAGGTAGTTGATGATGGTAGCGGTATGGGACCGGATGATTTAGAACTTGCATTTGAAAGACATGCAACCAGTAAAATAAAATCTGAAAAGGAACTGCATCATATTGAAACCCTCGGTTTTCGCGGGGAAGCATTACCGAGTATCGCATCCGTTTCCCAGGTAGAAATTAAATCATGCAAAAAAGAGGATAAGAGCGGTCATATTTTATCCCTTTCTGGTGGCAAAGATAAAAGACTTTTAAAAACAGCAGCAAATACTGGAACGAGTATCAGCGTAAAAAATTTATTTTTTAATACACCGGCAAGAAGACAGTTCTTGCGAACAGATAGCAGCGAAAATCAAAGAATTGTCAATATATTAAAACCGTTCTTTTTTGCATATCCTAACATCTCTTTTGAATTTTATGTTGATGGAAACCTGATCTATAATTTGCGGGAATCTGAAGTTGATGAAAGAGTTTCTCAATTATTTGGAGCAGAACAGTTTAAAGGATTGTTACCTGTCAATACAAGTTTAGCTGAAGTTGAATTACGTGGATTTATCAGTCGTCCGGATATTGTGCGAAAATCACGTGGAAATCAATATTTGTTTTTAAATGGTAGGCCTATTCAGTCCAAATCGTTGAACCATGCTATTTTTCAGGGTTATTCTAATTTAATATCACCAGGAGAATATCCTATATTCTGTCTTTTTTTAGAAATGAATCCGGGTTTGGTTGATGTGAATGTGCATCCGACTAAAATGGAAGTCCGTTTCTCAAATGATCGCAGTCTATATTACTTTTTCATCAATACAGTTCAGCAAGTTTTAAATAAAGAAGGTGTTATTCCAGATATGAGTTCTGAACCAAGTGGAAGTATTATTCAAAGAAGTAATACGCTAAAACCCGAACCACATGAGATTGTTGATGAATTAAAAAATAGAAAACGTTCAATGGCGCGTTTTTCAGGATCTCAGTTGAGCTTGACCTATTTTGAAAATAAAAATGAGACAGAAAGTAATTTGGAACCAACGGAAGATGTAACGACGCAAATTCCATTTTCTGATCAACCAATAGAAAAATCCGCTATTGATGTCAATTTCTGGCAACTGCATAATCGGTATATTGTTTCAGAGATAAAGAGTGGCTTGGTCATTATAGATCAGCATGTTGCCCATGAAAGGGTACTGTTTGAACGTGTGATGCGTGTGCTTAAAGAGGGTGATGCCGCTTATGGACAAAAATTATTATTTCCGCAAAAACTCAATCTCAATTACGAAGATTTTATGGTCTTTAAAGATATCAATGATGTTCTTAATAAACTAGGTTTTAGCATAAAAGTATTCAGCGGGAATACAATTATTATTGAAGCTATGCCTTCTGATGTAAAAGTAGGCCGTGAATCACAGATTTTACTGGATATCATCGATTATTATCACAATGAACCACTTAAAGCATTTGATCATCTGGAAAAAATTGGCGCAGCCTACGCATGTAAAAATGCCATTAAATCAGGTGAGAAGCTCAACCAAGTAGAAATGCATAATCTGGTTGATCAATTATTTGCCTGCGAATCCCCATTTTTCTGCCCGCATGGTAGACCAGTAATTATAACTATTGAGTTAGACGAACTTGATAGAAAATTTAAACGGATACCATGATATGCCTGTTGTTCCAATTATTGTTGGTCCAACAGCTATAGGTAAAACCTACCTGTCTTTGTTGTTGGCCGAACGAATATCGGCGGAAGTTATATCAGCCGATTCACGCCAAATTTTTAAATACATGGATATTGGCACAGCTAAAGTGGATAAAGAATCACAGAAAAAAGTGCCACACCACATGATTGATATATGCAATCCGGATGAGTATTTCAGTGCAGGTATGTACTCGAAATTAGCCAGAAAAATAATTGATCATATTCTTAGCGAAGGTAAATTACCGATTGTGGTAGGTGGTTCAGGCTTCTATATAAGTGCATTGATTGATGGTATTTTTGATACACAAATTCATGATCCTGATATCCGTTGGCAATTACAGCAGAGAGTTGAAAATGAGGGATTAGAAGCTTTATATAAAGAATTAGAACAATACGATCCCGAATATGCTGCAAAAATAAATATCAATGATAAACAGCGGATATTAAGAAGCCTGGAAGTATATTTATCAACTGGACAGCCTTTCTCAAAGTGGCACAAACAGAAAACTAATCCGGCTAATTTTCAGTATAAAATGATTGGTCTGAATATGGATCGGAAACTAATTTACAAGAGAATTGACGAACGAGTGGATAAGATGATTGATCAGGGTTTAGTTAATGAAGTAAAACATTTGCAAAAATTAGGATACAATGCAAAATTAACCGCGCTTAAGACTGTAGGTTATAGGGAAGTATTTGCCTGCTTGAATGATAGTATCGATTTTGATACTATGGTAAAGCAAATCAAACAAAACACCCGTCGGTACGCTAAAAGACAATTAACATGGTTTCGCAGGGATAAAAGAATTAAATGGTTTGAAGCATTAGACAGGGAAGAATTAATGCGGATAGCATTGCAGTTTGTAAATAATAATTATAATTGATTTTTTTCAATGTTTTTGTGTAAATATCTACTGGTAAATGAGAGCAGAAAATTGTATATTTTTAGTTTTTAACGAATGCAGTAATTAATTTTCAAATTTTAATAGAGTGTTACTATGAGCTGCATATTTAATTTATTTTGCTAAAATTGTCCTGATAGTTTTAGCCTAAATAAAATTTATTTATAACAAATTTCAGGAGTTAAAATGGATTTTTCAGCAATTGACTATGGTGTTTTTATCGGGTACATCCTTGTCATTGTTGCACTGGGATTATGGGTATCCCGTAATAAAGAAGGACATGAAAAAAATGCTGAAGATTATTTTTTAGCGGGTAAATCTCTACCATGGTGGGCAATTGGTGCATCTTTGATTGCCGCTAATATTTCTGCAGAGCAATTTATTGGCATGTCCGGTTCCGGTTTTGCAATCGGTTTAGCCATTGCTTCCTATGAGTGGATGTCTGCATTGACTTTACTAATCGTTGCCAAATACTTTATGCCTGTATTTATAGAGAAAAAACTCTATACAATACCGGAATTTGTGGAACAGCGTTTTAGTACCAAGTATAGTATCGACCGCTTTAGCACCTAGGAATAATACGGATGTAAGATTTACAAAAACGAATAATGCAATCCAAAA
>JARRPN010000130.1:0-6727 GCA_037382875.1 Calditrichaceae bacterium
GGCGGAATAAATCCGCAGGGCAGTGTAGATTATACCATTTATAGGCCAATAAATAACCCTAACGAAGCCTACATAAGAGGCATTGAGCTGGACTTTCAGCATAATTTCTGGTATTTTCCAAACACCATTCCATTCAATGGTTTTGGTAAATACCAGAAATTATGCTGAAAGTCCAGCTCAATGCCTCTTATGTAGGCTTCGTTAGGGTTATTTATTGGCCTATAAATGGTATAATCTACACTGCCCTGCGGATTTATTCCGCCGCCTTCGGGATCAATTACTGTATAACGAGCCAGCGAATCGACTCCAAAATTTAGTGCCCAATTTTTTGTATATCTGGCGTTATAGACAAAATTCTTGACTGTCTTGTAAAAAGCACCGACGGTAAACAGTCCTACCTCGTTAGAATGGAATGTAAAACTAATATCGTGATTAAATGCATGAGCCGGTTTTAATTCAGGATTCCCGCTAAAAATTTGGCTATTTTGAGTAATGGTAAATTTGGGTGAAAGTAACTGATAATCCGGTCTTGATAACGTTTGTGTATATGCATAGCGCACATCCATCCAATCAAAAGGCGAATATTTTGCCTGCATCATGGGAAGTAGAAAATCATTTTCTGCAACAGAAGTAGTATCATACATTTTTTGTAACTGAGCATTTCTTATATCCTGTGCATTATAGGCAAAATAATCTGATTCCACTTTTTCGTAACGTGCGCCACCCAGCAACATGAATTTCATCCAGTTAATTTTTGCCATAGCATAGCCGGCATAATAATCTTCAGAATAGGTATAATCATTGGTTAACCTCTGGTAAGGTCCATCATACCATCCACCCTGGTTCCCAGAACTAAGACTCTGGTCGCTGGCATCAAAATTGGGATTGCTGACGATGTAGTTCAGAAGATTACCTAGAAATTTATTATCGGCCAAATAGTAAATATCTCCGTATTCATCACCAAGAAATGCTTTAAATACATCATCATCAGGATTAAGAAAACTCGCACCGGTCAATTTCCCGGTTTCATCAACGGAAATATTGTATTTTTCATATATTGTTCTCATAACGTTTGATTGAATATCATCCCCGTCACCTGTTGCGCTGCCATTAAAGCCTAAATAAGGTGATTCCTGATCAGTTGAAATTTCCTTATTGTTATATTCTCCGCCAAATTTAAATGAACCGCTTACCTGAGAACCCAGATTTAACGGTAAATCAAAATCTGACTTAAATGTAAGGTTATCTTCCTTATAATCATTACTAAACAGATTTCCGCTATTCAGAGTTACTTCATCGTCCCCCTGATAAGAAATTAAATTTGTCATTTCTTCCGGTTTACTATTATAAATATCTTCTTCTTTGTTTACAATAATACCGCCAACCTGACTTAAATTGAGGACAGGTGAATTTTCTAATATATTCTTAGCCTCGGTATAACTAGCCGATAAATTTGCAGTGAGCAGATTAAAATCGTAATTCAGTTTTAAAGAATGCATGCGCTGATCAATTGTATTTTCTCCATCCTGCATGCGCCATCTTAACCGGCCCTGGTCATAGTTTAGATATTGATTATGATCCACATAATCGGAATTTAAGCGTGCAAACATATTCACAAATTTTAAAGATCCATTTGGTAATCTATAGTCCATTATTAAGTTGGCACCGAAGCGAACTCGTGTTTCTAAATGCCGTTGAAGGGTAACTGTATTAGGTAGTACGGGACGTTTTCCTACTGCAGAATCATATTCAACAATATAGTAGCCGGCATTTAAATTATCAGCATTTCTATCATAAGTCTCATAGTTACCAAGTGCATAAACGCCTAAATTATTATTTAAAAAACGCATACTTCCGGATATGACAGCCCGAAAGTTATCATAAGTTTCACTTTTGGCTGTATAACCCTGCTGCCATAATACATCCCAATGCGCTTCTTCAGGTGCTTCTCTTAATTCCATATTTACTGTACCACCTATGGAATTAGCATTCATATCAGGTGTCAGTGATTTGTATACCGCAATCGTCCTGATCATGTATGGAGACACCATTGTAAGATCCACACTTCGGTCATTCTGCACACCACCTGTAGCTACATAAGGATCAGAAGTCAATCCAATACTTGAGCTTCCGGTAGCAGAAAGCTGAACACCTTCAATTTGAATGGCATTGTACTTTGGAGAGAGACCTCGAATAACTACCTTACTATCCTCACCTGAACTTTTCTGGGTGGATATACCCGGTAAACGACTTAACGCAGCAGCGGCATTAAAATCCGGTAATTCCTGAATTCTTTGCTCTGATACAATATTGGCGATTTTGTCAGAAGCAAGCTGCTGGTTAATAGCCTGCTGTTGCCCACGAGCCTGTGCCGTCACAACGATTGTTTCACCTTCAATAGCTTCCGGGAATAAGGATATGCTTAATACTTTTGTTTCACCATCAGCTATGTCCACATTTACACTTTTAGATTGGTATCCAATATAACTTACAAGAACCTCATATGATCCTGCCGGTATACTGCTTATTCTATATTCACCATTAAGATCTGTCGATGCACCCATAGGTGTCCCATTAATCTGAATATTGGCACCCGGCAAATCAAAAGCAGATAAAGAATCTGAAATAACACCTATTAAAGTACCCGTTGCAAATGCTGAAGATACAAAGAAACAGCTAATAACCAATAATACGAAGGTAAATTTGTTGTTCATAGGGTTAGTCCTTATTTTTGTTGTTCAATATTACTTGTTAAATTATCTTCCTGAGTCGGATTAATTTAAACAATCCGATATTTAAATTTAATGAAGTATAATTTCAACCTGATTATTTTTCAAAAAATCAGAGCTTAATCCCATCTGTATTTCCATGGGTAAAATTTATCATACAGATTGGATGGATTAAGCGCATCTAAACCGAATAAATAATAAATATAAAGTATCAAGAATGCAAGTAAAATTCAGCCTCTTTTCATTATAAGCACCATACTTTATCTTGATTATTCAATCTGTTTTGCCATTACTTATAAGTTTATTTAAACTAACTTAATTAATATTTCTCTGAATGAGTGAGAATCCTGCCTTCCATCCTTGATTTACCAAAAAATGCTCATACATTTTACATTTCTAAATTATGGAGACACCTTGAGTTCATTTAGACTAACAGAATTTTGAATAAAATTCCTTTTTTCAATCATGAGTTGAGCATAATAAGATTTCCAAATCAACATGAAATCAAATATAGCATAAATTTGGTATTGTATCAGTGTAGTATTATTACGTGGAAAAAAGTTTTTCAACTTCATTTGAAAATTTAAAATAACATTCATGTGAATTTTTAAACATTTCAATATTTGTTGAATCAGTTAAATATAGTAAAAAAACTTATCCGCTGTCAATATACTAACTGTTCTTTTCCTTTTTTCGAACTACACTATTCAAGTATTATTAAAACATAGATTTAAACTATAAAACTGTCCGAATACTTATACTATTTTATTAGCATCATTTTCTTCACATCAATAAATGTTCCAGCTTTAATCTTATAAAAATATATGCCCGACGAATAATTTGATCCATTAAACCTAATCTCATGGGTACCCACGTTTAAATTATTCCAGTTATATTCATCAATAACACTGCCTACTAAATTATAAATAACAACTTTGACACTACTGTTTTCCGGGATAATAAATCTTATTGTTGTCGATGGATTAAATGGATTCGGATAGTTTTGCTCCAGAACAAAGTCATTTATTTTATTTGTACTGCTTAAATCAATAATATCAGTAACTACTAATTTTTCAATTTTTATTTTTAAACTATCTTTGGCATCACCCAGAGCATCAGCTGCTGAATTGTTGTAAGAATAATTATCATCCATCGCATCTTTAGCATAGGATAAAACCGTTGAGAACTCCGACCACGATTCAGGTGTATAATCACTTTCTTCTAAAGAATCAGCAACCAGTATTAATGAATCCAGTGAATAATAGTTTTGAGCTAATTCTACAACTTCATAGTAGGCTGGTTTGCATTGATTATCTGCGTCCCAAAGAGAAGCATTATCTACAAAAGCCCAATAATCATTTAAACCATCCTTGGATACATTGATCAGTTTTCCCCGTCCCGATTTATAGCTGCGATCAAGAAAACACTTAAACAGCATGGCATACTGATTAGCCTGGGTGGTTAATACAGATGTTGTAAGTGTATTACTACTGGGTTTAACATCTAATTCAGTTACTGAAATTTCATCGCAAATTGGATAGAATTTATTATAGGAAGCTATCCATTGTGCTGCTGTTGGTGAATTATACTGATCATGATCCTGCATGCCAATACCATCTAAATAACCTGCTTCATAGATGGGCTGACAGACTCTGACAATACCATCGGCTTTACTCGAAATATGCGTATTATAATCATTATAATATAACTTCATCTGAGTTTCACCATATTGTTCGGTATATTGGCGAGCAAATTCAAATGCTTTCATTACATAGCTCATATCACCAAAGGTTGTATAATATTCATTATTGGAAGTGCGATCGGTACCATTATCACTTACCGCTTCATTTACCACATCCATAGCAACCAGCAATCCAGGCCAGCCTTCATGTATAATTCTAATTACTTCCTTGATGAAATTTCCCATACGCTCCGTCATTTGCTCTTTTGTTAATCGGGTACCATCAACCGTGTATCCGGATCGGAAAAAGGCGGTTCCTGGATTCTGATTATGCCAAATTAAGGTATGTCCCCTAAAAACGAATCCCTGCCGTTGTGCCCAATTGAGCTGAGCGATAATATTGCCATTAAAATTAACTATAGGATGCACATCAATGGAGTCTTTTTCATCCTGAGTGGATGCTGCCGAATAGGCAGCAGCACTTCCGCTGATATCTACAATATACGTTGACTTCATCCAGTTTCCGGGGCTCATGGAATTCATGTGATGTTTAATTAGATAACCACCATCCGGATCTACGACACTCGATTGTTCAGGAACATATGGATCCGAAGCAAAGCCTATGTGTGCATACGATAAAAGACAACCAATAGTAAAATCATTGGCAAAAACATCCTTCAGAGCCGGAACATCTGTTTGGACTGAGCTTTGTGCAAATAAATTTGAAATGGATATAACAAACAACAATATGAGAAAAATTATTAATTGTCTTCGTTTACTGAATAGAGAACCTGTTGCCATAAAATTAATCTTCCTTAATTTAAATAATTATGTTATTCATTTGACACAAATGTGGTAATACTTGATGCATCTATATTTAGAATAATGATATTGTTATCTATATTTATGTCTTCTCCCTGCTCAACATTTTTAGTTTCTGAAGTTGTGTAGGGAGTAAATGTACTATTAGTTAGATTTAGTATTTTAAAAGCTATATCCTGATCACTAGTATTCTTGTTAATGGCAATGATAACTTCCTTTGAGGATGCACTATCTTTATATGCAGAAACTGAAATATTTGTAGTAAATGGATAAACACTACTTTCAATCCTATGATTTCCCGGGCGAATGAATTTAGAATACTGTGACATTACATATCCCTTCTTGGTAACTTCACCTTTAGCGGGATAGGTTTCATCAGGATCGTCAGGGTTTGAAGCACTTGTCCCATCACCTATTGGTCCATAATACCTATGTCCGCAAATTATATCTGTGTTTGCACAGGCAATTGAATCATTCAAAATAGGATCAGAATATGCACGGTCAAAATGGAATGATTCCGGCGCCATTACTTTTGTTCCGTTAATCGCATATGCATTTTCTTTCATAAAAGTAAATATCTCATTTATGGTCCATCCTGTCCAGTTTTCCCCATATTCTGGTTCATTTTGAACGGACAGACCATAAATAGGCGCACCATTATTTGCCATATAGCTAGCAAAAGAATCCAAGTGTGCGGCATAATCATCATACATATCATATTTCACCCTGCTTTCACCGTTGACTGTTTCAACCATATTACCAGGAGCGTACCAAGGGGAAGCTAAAATACCATGGACTTGCTGCACCATATCCTCTAATAATTTGATGTAAACTGTCAAAATCGATGGTTGTAGTTGGTAAATAATCCACCTGGAAATAGATTGTTGTATCATTGGCTACCAGAATATTATCAATTTGTTTTTCTACAATAATCGGACGGGAATCATCTGTGTTCTCAATAAGTATAGTATAACTAATGCCATCTGCTGATGAATTCAATACATGATTAGCTGCAGACATTTGCGGAATTTTTATTTGTGGCGAAGAAATAGAATTTTGCAGACCAGAATTCAAAATCATTTTTCGTACGAGAGATTTACCATCTGACTGTAATCTGTAAAAATAAATGCCGTTGGCAACTCTCTGTCCTAATTTATTCCGACCGTCCCAAAGTACTTGATGTACTCCAGGAGTCTGGAATCCAGTTCTGAACGTTTTTATTTCTCTTCCAAGTATATCATAAATGGTGACCTTGATTTCAGATTGTTTATTCACATTATACGAAATCGCTGTTGATGAAGAGAAGGGATTAGGATAGTTTTGAGCTAATTGAAAATCAGAAGGAAGATTATGATCAGGTTGAATTGATGTATGTAAACCTATTTGGTAATTTCCGGAATTATCGGTAACCGTTGAATATTTTATGGTAGTATCAGCATCATTAATAAAAGTAATTGATGTTTGCTTTATTGGAAGTCTTGCAGATTTAACTGTC
>JARRPN010000131.1:0-9397 GCA_037382875.1 Calditrichaceae bacterium
CACTTATTGAATTTTCAAATGTAAATGAATACCGCACGTATACTAATTCCTCAAAAAGAAAAACAGTCCTTTATCTGGATAGGGATAAAGTGAAATTTACGGCAGATAATGGTTTTGTTTTACTCAACGACCAGCTTTATAATTATCCGTATGAAGCGGTTTGGGTGGAAGGTGAAATCTGGGTATGTGCCCGCATTCTTGCTGAATTGTTTAATGATAACACGTCGCATAAAATGAGTTTTGATAAAACCAATCATGAATTTATTATTGGTAAAAAAGAAGTCAATATTTCAAACATTGACATAACCAGCAAAGAGAATGGTACACTTATTCATATCTATTCAGACAAGAAATTTACAGATAAAGAAATTAGCATGAAAATTACCAATGACTGGTTTTATATTGATATTTACGGAGCTAAGGTGGATAGTGATGCGTTGGCTTCCAGGAAAACGGCAGGAATTATTTCTGAGATACAGGTGATACCTTTTGAGCAATCCGTTTCATTTGCCTTTAAACTGATCCGTTCTGTCAAATCAAAAGAGCTTGTTTTTTCGGAAGATTCGAATGATTTTTATGTAAATTTACGGACCGCTGGTACTCAAGCCAGAGAAGATAAGGCTAAGGATGAGCTGGAAAAACAAAAAGAAGCCTGGATGGTTGATACGATCATTATTGATGCAGGGCATGGTGGTAAAGATCCGGGTGCTATTGGCTATGGAAAGTTAAAAGAAAAAGATATTGTTTTACCAATCGCTCTTAAATTGGGTGAGATTATCAAGAAAAAATTGCCGGATGTGAAGATTGTTTATACACGTGATAGAGATGTTTTCATTCCTTTGTGGAAACGTACGAAAATTGCTAATGAAAGCAATGGAAAATTATTTGTGAGTCTGCATTGTAACTCAAATAATTCCCATCGGATAGCCGGTTTTGAAACCTATTTTTTAAGCTCGGATAAAGATGCAAAAGCCAGGGACGTTGTTCTAACAGAAAATGAGTCCATACGATTTGAAAGTTCAGATGATCAAAAACGGTATGAGGGGATCAATTTTGTCCTTGCTACACTGGCTCAAAATGCGTTTCTTAAATACAGCCAGTATTTTGCTTCAATGGTTCAAAAATCATTAAGTACAAAACTTAAACCGCTTGGTATGAAAGATCGGGGTGTAAAGCAGGGACCATTCTGGGTGATGGTAGGAGCAACCATGCCGAATATTTTGATAGAAATGGGATTTATTTCGAATAAATATGAATCGAAATTATTGAGACAAAAAGCCACACAAAATAAAATTGCAGAAGCCATTTGTACAGGTATTGTAAAATATAAAACTGATTTTGAGAATGCGCTTTAGATATGAAAAAACCTATTGGTATATTTGATTCAGGAATTGGCGGTCTTACTGTGGTAAAACAGCTCATGAATTTACTTCCTGATGAACAATTGATTTATTTTGGTGATACAGCGCGCATCCCATATGGTACTAAATCAAAAAGACTCATCGAGCAATATGCCATTGAAGATGCCAGATTTTTACTGAAACATGATGTTAAAGCGCTGGTCGTGGCCTGTAATACGGCATCATCATTAGCTATGGATGTGTTACTGGATTATCTGAATATCCCTGTGATCGGTGTAGTAATACCTGGCGCTGAGGCGGCTGTTGAGCTGACTCGCAATAACAAAATCGGAGTCATTGGAACGATTGCTACCATCAATAGTAACTCGTATACGACACAAATTCAGAAAAAACTAGATAATGCCAAAGTATATGCCCAGGCCTGTCCATTATTAGTACCATTAGTCGAAGAAGGCTGGCTGGATGATGATGTTACTATTATGACATTAAAAAAGTATTTGCCGGAAATGATCAGTGAACAAGTTGATACACTCATTTTGGGTTGTACGCACTATCCGCTTCTGGAAAAGACAATTCAGAAAATTATGGGCGAACATGTAAAATTAATTGATTCCGGAAAAGAGACAGCTAAAGCAGTAAAACAGATTTTGATTGAGACCAATTTACTAAATCAGTCAAAGAAACCCGGTTCAGATAAGTTCTTTGTTAGCGATATTCCAATGAAATTTGAGGAAATTGGATCGCGTTTCTTAGGTAAGGAACTGGACAATGTTGAACGCGTTGATTTCGAACGTTTTCTCGTTAAATTAGAACCTGATGGAATGACCAGTATACGAAATAAAGTTGAGGTGTAGAATGAGATCCATTCTTTTAGTATATATTATATTATTATTTGTATCGATATCTATGGCTCAGCATAACATGACCAGTGCGTTTGAATTTTTACGCACAGATTATAATCCTCGCACTGCAGCAACATCGAATGCTTTTATGTCAGTTGCTAACGATGTTGGTGTCATGTATATAAATCCTGCGGGCTTGTCGTTCATAGAACAGGATCAATTTGCAATAAATTATACAAATCATATTCTGGATATCAATGGTGGAATGGCTGCATATGCAAGAAATTTTCCCAAATATGGGGTGTTAAGTGTCGGAATTATTTATATGGATTATGGGGAATTTGAAGAAACGGATGAAAATGCTCAAGAATTGGGTCGTCAATTTGGCGCAAATGATTTTGCTCTGGGTATTGGGATTGCAAATCATCTGGATGAGCATTTTTCATACGGTGTAAATATGAAATACATTTTTTCAAAACTGGAAAGTTATAATGCCTCTGCCATTGCTCTTGATTTTGGATTACATTGGTTGATTCCATTTACTGATAATCTTTCTGCTTCAGTTACGTTAATGAATATCGGTCGCCAATTTGATTATTACAATGATATAAAAGAATCATTGCCAATAAATTTTAGAATGGGAGTTTCGAAAAAACTGGCACATTTGCCACTTGAAATTGCACTTAGTTTAAATGATATGAGTGTAGATACCGATGAGACTCTGGATTTGATTAAACGGTTTTCTATCGGGGGAGAATTTACCCTAAGCGAAAAATTACGATTACGTCTCGGTTACGATAACGATATTCATAGTGATTTGGAATCTACAGATGATTATCGTTTCAGCGGTATATCGGCAGGAATTGGTTTCTATTTTAAAAATTTTAGAATTGATTATGCCTATTCTAATTATGGAGCCCTGGGAGGAATAAGCCGGTTTGGGCTATTTGGTACATTAGATTAGTTAAATTATATTGTTTTTCATTCTTCAATAATATAAAAAACCAGTTAAAATAAGTTTTTACTTTTATGTTTATCGATTATGTAAAAATCCGTGTAAAATCGGGACAGGGCGGTAGCGGGTGTACGAGTTTCCATCGTGAAAAATTTATTGATAAGGGCGGACCTGATGGCGGTGATGGAGGGCGTGGTGGTAGTGTTATACTTAAAGCAAATCATCAGCTCAGGACATTACAGGATTTTACCTATCGCAGGGAATATGCTGCAAAACGAGGGCAACATGGCATGGGATCGAATAAACATGGTAAATCCGGTGCAAATATTATGCTGGAAGTACCGGTTGGTACGGTGGTGAAAGATGCTGAGTCTGGAGATATTTTAGTCGATATCATAAATGACGGGCAGGAGTTTGTTGTCGCTAAAGGCGGTAAAGGAGGAAGAGGAAATGCCCGTTTTGCAACGCCGACACATCGCAGTCCCCGTGAATGGGAAGTCGGCGATCCAGGTGAAGATAGACTGATTGAACTGGAGTTGAAACTTATTGCAGATATTGGTTTGGTTGGATTACCTAATGCTGGTAAGTCAACCTTGCTTTCTGTTATTTCATCTGCAAAACCCAAAATTGCCGGCTATCCGTTCACCACATTGCAACCCAATCTGGGGATTGTTCGATGGCAGGATTTTAATAGTTTTGTAGTTGCTGATATTCCAGGTTTAATTGAAGGCGCTCACGAGGGGAAGGGATTAGGACACCAGTTTTTGAGACATATTGAACGCACTAGAGCACTGGCTTACCTGATCGATGTTTCAGATGAGGATCCGCAATCTACCTTTGATACACTGTATAATGAATTAATAAATTATAGTAAAGTACTTGTTCAAAAACCGGCAATTATTGTTATTACAAAAATTGATATGTTGAACAAGCCTGTTGATAAGATAAAACTGAAAACAAAATTGCCCATACTGCACATTTCATCCGTTAGTGGTGATAATATTAATTTGTTGAAGAATGAATTCAGTAAGTTAATTATTAAGGCCAACCATTTAGAAGAAGTTAACGAATAAATGAGCAAAAAATTTTCTCTGGAAGCTTTATTAGGATTGTATTCCATTCCTACCATCGGGCCTTCACGAATGCGGAAATTAATTTCTATTTTTAATTCACCGGAAGCTGTGCTGGATGCCAGTGCACGACAGTTGAAAGAAATAGAAGGTTTTGATCATAAAACAATTACACGTATCAAAGATGGTCCCAATGAGAAATTTGTAAAATCACAATTAGTATCAATAGCAGAGCATGATGTAAAAATACTTACATATTGGGATTCAACCTACCCGGACCGTTTGAAAAAGATATATGATCCACCCGCTTTTTTATTCTATAAAGGAAATACTGATCTTTTAGCAAATCCCGCGATTGGTATTGTTGGTACACGCGTTCCTTCCAGTTATGGAAAATTGATTACCGAACGATTTACTACTGAACTGGTTGAAAATAGTTTTACTATTATCAGTGGCTTTGCACGCGGAATTGACACAATCGCTCATACAACGACTTTAAAAAATAAGGGTGATACCATTGCTATCCTTGGCAATGGAATTGACCTGGTTTATCCGGCTGAAAATAAAAAATTATTCAATGAAATGGTTGAACATGGTTTAATTATTACAGAATATCCAATGGGCACTAATCCGGACGGTGGAAACTTTCCCAAACGAAACCGCATCATCAGTGGAATTAGCGTTGGTGTCTTAATTCCGGAGGCTGGAGCTCGAAGCGGTGCATTAATTACAGCGCTCTTTGCGGTAGATCAGGACAGAGAAGTGTTCTGCATTCCGGGTCCTATCACTTCGGGGAAAAGTGTCGGTGTTAATAAATTAATCAAAGAAGGCGCTAAGCTTGTTTTGGGTGTTGATGATATTTTAAGTGAGCTTAATCAACAGCTTAATTTGAATTTTGAAAAGAAAGTACAGGATGCGGAAGAACTGAATCTTACTGGAAATTACAAATTGATTTATGAAATATTAGATCATGAGCCGATTCATGTGGACCAGCTTGCGCTCAAAGCTAATCTATCTCCTGCTGAAACTTTGAGTGCCTTGCTCACTTTAGAATTAATGGGTGTGATTCGTCAAATGGCCGGCAAAATGTTTATTAAATTGTAATTTTAATGATTATAATTTAGTCAGTTTTTTTATTTCTGTTGCAAAACAATCATAATCCTCATCCAATTTTAAAATCCTTAAAAATTATGCCGATATTATCATAAATACGTTGCGAAAATATGCCAATTGGTGTTGTTTTGATTGTAGTGAAGTGTTAAATTTAACGGAGTGATTTTTTATTTCTGAATTATGATTCAGTGCTAAGATTTGATGAAATGAGGGCATTATGTATAAAATTGTTGAAGCAAGGTTACTGGCAGAAAATGTTAAATTATTTGAGATAGAAGCACCTCAGATAGCAAAAAAAGAAAAGGGTGATTCAATACTGGATGTGGTTGGTCCGCTTGGCACGCCCTCACATATTGAAAAATTTGGTACGGTCGTCAGCATTGGTGGCGGTGTTGGAACAGCTATTGCTTATCCTACGGCAGTGGCTATGAAAAAAGCCGGCAACCATGTAATTACAATTAATGGTGCGCGCTCGAAAGATCTTGTGATCCTCGAAGATGAAATGAAATCAGTCAGCGATGAAGCTTATGTTACGACGGATGATGGCTCTTATGGTTATCATGGATTTGTTACGCAGAAACTTCAGGAACTGATCGATTCAGGTAAAAAAATAGATTTTGTTTTAGCAATTGGTCCTATCCCGATGATGAGGGCTGTTGCAGAAGTTACACGTCCGCATAGCATAAATACGGTAGTTAGTTTAAATCCGATCATGGTGGATGGTACGGGAATGTGCGGTGGGTGTCGTGTAATCGTGGATGGGAAATCTAAGTTTGCCTGTGTAGATGGACCGGAATTTGATGCCCATCTGGTTGATTTTAAAAATCTTTCTGATCGTAATAAAATGTATGCTAAACATGAAAAAAATTCGCTGCAGCAATACGAGCATAAATGCAATTTAGTAAAAAAAGCTAATGAATTATCCTAATTGATACAAAAGGTGATATAGAATGACTGAAAACGCCAAACCTAAAATAACGGCAAAAGAACGGATGAAGATTCAACGGCATCATATGATTGAACAGGAACCGGATGTCCGCAATAAAAATTTTTCTGAGGTAAATCTGGGCTATACGGCGGAAATGGCTAAAAAGGAAGCTATACGCTGTATCCAATGTCCTAAGCCAACCTGTGTCCAGGGCTGTCCGGTCAATATAGATATTAAACAATTTGTTGCCCAGATTGCGGATGGTGATTTTCTTGGAGCAGTTAAAACAATCAAACAGGATAATGCATTACCAGCCATTTGCGGAAGGGTGTGTCCGCAGGAAGATCAGTGTGAAGTGGCCTGCGTGGTCGGCAAAAAGAATGAGCCGGTGGCCATAGGTAATCTGGAACGTTTTGTAGCAGATTTCGAGCGGAAATCGGGCAAAGTTGAATTACCGAAGGTAGCAGCCTCAACCGGAAAAAAAGTAGCTATCGTTGGCAGCGGACCGGCTGGTTTAAGTTGTGCCAAAGATCTAATTCAGCTTGGTCATAAGGTGACTGTGTTTGAAGCTTTGCATGAACTCGGCGGTGTATTAATTTATGGTATTCCGGAATTCCGTTTGCCAAAAAGTATTGTAAAACAGGAGATTGAAGGTCTCAGCAAAATGGGCGTTGAATTTAAAACTGACTCAGTTGTCGGCCGCACAATTACGGTTGATGAATTAATGAACGAAGAAGGTTATGATGCTGTTTTTATCGGTGTCGGAGCCGGTTTGCCCTGGTTTTTAAATATTCCGGGTGAAAATTTAATTGGTGTATATTCCGCCAACGAATTTTTAACCCGTGTTAATTTGATGAAAGCATATAACTTTCCCGAGTATGATTCACCTATTCTGGATTGCAAAGATAAGAATGTAGCTGTGTTTGGTGGTGGTAATACGGCTATGGATTCTGTTCGTACCTCTCTAAGACTTGGTGCAAAAAATGCTTACATTGTATATCGCAGATCTGATAAAGAAATGCCTGCCCGAGTTGAAGAAGTTAAGCATGCCAAGGAAGAGGGTGTTCAGTTTATGATGTTGACCAATCCTACTAAGTTTGAAGGTGATGAAGAGGGCTGGTTAAAATCGATGACCTGCTTGAAAATGGAATTAGGTGCCCCGGATGATTCTGGAAGGAGACGTCCCGTACCTATTGAAGGATCAGAGTTTCAAGTAGATTTGGATATTGCTGTCGTTGCGATTGGTAATGGTTCCAATCCATTAATAAACCAGACTACTCCTGAAATTGAAGTGAATAAATGGGGAAATATTATTGCTGATAATGAAACGATGGCGACATCCAAAGAAGGTGTATTTGCTGGTGGCGATATCGTAACCGGTGGTGCAACAGTGATTCTGGCTATGGGCGCCGGTCGTGTAGCAGCTAAAGCCATTCATGAATACGTCATGAATGAATCTAACTAAGACCAACATTTTTAAATATTTCTGTAAGTAATTATTTCACAAGTTGATTTCCTTGTTTCGCCTGTGTAAATTGACAGGTGGAATGCATTCAAAATTCTAATAACAAAAACCTCGATTAAAATGTCTCAAATATGTATATACATATATTTATGTTAAAATCATCCATTTAACTAAAGGAGAACCGGTATGTTAAATAAAATTGCAGTTATTGGCGGGGGGAATATTGGTGGTGTTCTTGTCCAGGAACTCGTGCGAAGAAGATTGGCGAGAAATGTGGCTCTCATGGATGTAAAGGATCCGGAACTGGCAAGAGGTAAAGCACTGGATATATTAGAAGGTTCGCCCGTACTGCCCGCGGACATCACTGTTGAGGGCTCCAAAGAATATGATGTAATCGCCGGAGCAGATATGGTTATCAATACTGCTGGAGTACCAAGGACTACACGACCAGACGGCACCATCCCAACAAGAGAAGAATTACTAACTACCAATTTAAAAATCACTGATTCAGTGAGTGCAGGTATTCAGAAAAATTGTCCTAAAGCCACTATTATATCTATCGCAAATCCATTGGATGCTATTGTTTATCGTTTGTATATGAATTTAAAACCACCACGGGAAAAATTAGTGGGTATGGCCGGTGTACTGGACTCAAACCGTTATAGTTATTTTGTTGCTGAAGCAGCCGGTGTGAGTGTAGAAAATGTTCAAGCGTTAGTTATGGGCGGTCATGGCGATAATATGCTGCCAATTCGTTCCGCTTGTCGAATTGCTGGAATGCCTGTTGAGAAATTTGTCTCTGCAGATAAATTGGATGCCATTGAAGCACGTACCCGTAAAGCCGGTGGCGAAGTGGTTAAACTGCTTGGTGTAGGTTCAGCGTTTGTGTCCCCGGCCTGGAGCGCTCTGGAAATGGCTGAAGCCATTATTTTTGATAAGAAAAAAATTATGTGTGTGAGTGCACTACTGCAAGGTGAGTATGGAGTAGATGGATTATTTATCGGCGTGCCAGTCATGTTAGGTGCGAAGGGTATTGAGAAAATAATAGAAGTCGATTTTACAGACAATGAAAAAGCAGGATTTGAAAAATCAGTTGCTTCTGTACAAAAAACAAAAGATGAAGTTATTGAAATGACAAAATAACTTGATTGGAGTAAATATGGCAAAACTTACATTTTTAAGTCACTCTGCCTGGCTTATTGAAACCAATCAATATAAAATTGTAATCGATCCGTTTTTGAAAGATAATCCTCAGGCGCCGATTAAACCGGATGATATTAACGCCGATTTTATTATCGTTACACATGCCCATGGGGATCATCTTGGTGATGCAATTCCGATGGCAAAAGCTTCCAATGCTTTGATTATCGCCAATAATGAAATTGCTAATTATTGCATTGATAAGGGTGTTAACGCTCATAATATGCATATCGGCGGTACGAGGGAGTTCCCTTTTGGAAAAGTAAAGTTGACACCTGCCTGGCATGGATCATCATTTCCCGATGGGAGTTACGGTGGTATGCCAACCGGTTGTCTTGTGATGATCGAGGGGAAAACTATATATCATACCGGTGATACCGGTCTGTTTATGGATATGCAGCTTATCGGTGAAATGAACCCGGTGGATATATTTATGGTGAGTATCGGTGATAACTTCACCATG
>JARRPN010000132.1:0-5618 GCA_037382875.1 Calditrichaceae bacterium
GGGATGAAAACTCCGAAGACTGGATGATCAAAGTTACAGGTATTGATGAAGTTTATAGTGAAGATGATATACGAAAATTCCAGCGTATTGCAAAAGAGTCTGCAATTATAGATTTAACAAGTTGTAAAAATAATTGTTATGAAAAACGCGGTTTCAGTTTAACGAAACCAGCTACCATAGAGATTTACATGATTGGTGAAGGTGATAATGGTAAAATGTTCGACTATGGGTGGATTCTTGATGCGAAAACGCGTAAAAAAGTATGGATTATGAAAGAATCACGTTCTGAATATGCCGGCGGTGCGGTTAAAAATAAAGTAATAAAAGAATCAATCAAATTGGATGAAGGTGATTATCTGGTTTATTACAAAACAGATGACAGTCATTCAGCTGAAAAATGGAATGCAAATCCTCCCTATGATCCTTTTAACTGGGGTGTTTTAGTACGTTTAACAGAAAAAAACTTTGACCCATCTATCATTTCCAAATACTCTGAAAAAGATGATGAGGCTATTGTAAGTATTACCAAGGTAGGTGACTACGCTTATAAAGAAAAAAGTTTTGAAGTCAATAAAAAAACATCCATACGGATTTATGCTATTGGAGAAGGACGATCCGGTGATATGTTTGATTACGGATGGATTTCAAATGCCAATACCGGTGAAATTATCTGGAAGATGCGTTATCGTGATACTCAACATGCAGGCGGTGCTTCAAAGAATAGGATGTTTCAGGGTACCATTAAAATTGATCCGGGACAATATATTGTTCACTATCAAACGGATGATTCCCATTCTTATGAGGATTGGAATCAGCGGGCACCGCAGGATCCGGATATGTACGGTATTAGTATTTATCCTGTAGACGACGATAATAGTGTAAAATCCATTTCCCGAAAAATATTAAAAAGTAACGATATTTTAGCAGAACTAACCAGGATTGGAGATGATGAACAGGTACGCAAACAGATTCATCTTGATCGAAGAACACGTATTCGCATTATTTGTTTAGGTGAGGGTGACTGGGATGAAATGTATGATTATGGTTGGATAGAGAATGTTCAAACAGGTAGAAAAGTCTGGATAATGCGATATGATCATACAGATCACGCCGGTGGTGCAAGAAAAAATCGGAAAGTAGATACTATTATTACACTCGATGCGGGAAGTTATAGTGTAAATTATCGATCGGATGATAGTCATTCCTATTATGACTGGAATGAACGGCCTCCCAGGGATGAAGAAAAATATGGTATAACCGTTTATCGTCTTGATAACTAAATAAATGGAGATAATCATGAAAAGTCTTTTTAGCAAAATAGCTTTTTTAATCATAATTACAGGATTAATTAATTTTGCATTCGCTACCTCATTGGATGAGACTTTTACAAAAAAGATTCCTGCAGAAAAAATATCTTCAGTCGAAGTGTACAATCAAAATGGTTCCATTGAAGTAGAAAGCTGGACAGAGAATCAAATTGAAATTGTCGCATATAAAAAGGTTAGAGCCAGCAATCATGAAAACGCCGAAGAACTAATGAAACACCTTGAAATTGATATTGACCAATCCGGTAATAATTTGCGAATTGAAACCATTCATCCCAGAAGAAATAAAGACAATGATGGAGGTTTTCTTTCCTGGTTGTTCAGTTTAGGCAGTAACAGTAGCGCATCGATAGATTATGTTATTAAAGTCCCGAAAAAAATGGACTTGGATCTAAATTCAACCAATGGTGGTTTAGACGTTTACAATTGTGAAGGAATGATTGATTTAAAAACCACTAATGGTAAAATTGTTGCAAAGGATATTAAAGGTTCAACGAACTGCAAAACCACAAATGGTTCTATAAAAGTATATCTGGAGAAAATTTATCCAAAGGAGGATATGACTTTTAAATCGACAAATGGCTCGATTAAAGTCTACTTACCAGATGATACGAATGCAGACGTTGAAGCAAAAACAACCAATGGATCGATTAGTTGTGATTTACCAGTTAAAGGAAATCATAGAGAATCCAAACGTCATTTTTATGGTGAAATAAATGATGGTGGTCCACTTATCTATCTGAAAACTACAAACGGAAGTATTCGGATTTACGAAATATAAATATTATATCAACTGCCCATCTCCCACTATAATGATGGGCAGATTCTTCCAAATATCTAGTTTTTAATCTGCTTCAACTTTTTAAAATACATAAATAATTTTTAAATTGTATTAGAAATTAAAATCGACTAAGTTTAGCGATCTTATTTGAAACAGTATTATTATAAATACGGAACAGGGGCATTACGATGCAAACGCGTGAGATTATAGAAATAGAAGAAACATATGGCGCTCATAATTATCATCCTTTAGATATAATTATATCCAAAGCAGAAGGCGTATGGGTTTGGGATGTTGAAGACAAAAAATATATGGATTTTCTGGCGGCTTATTCTGCGGTTAACCAGGGCCATTGCCATCCACGGATCTTAAAAGCCATGATGGACCAGGCAAAAAAAGTCACTTTAACTTCCCGAGCATTCCGCAATGATCAATTAAGTTTGTTATATAAAAAACTTGCTGATGTTACCGATATGGAAGTCAGCTTACCTATGAATACTGGGGCTGAAGCTGTTGAAACTGCAATCAAAGCCGCTCGCAAATGGGGATACGACCAGAAAAATATTCCAAACGATAAAGCAGAAATAATTGTATGTGAAAATAATTTTCATGGCAGAACAACTACAATTGTTGGTTTCTCAACTGAAAAAGACTATAAAGAAGGGTTTGGACCGTTTACACCCGGATTTAGAATTATTCAGTATGGTGACGTAGAAGCACTTAAATCTGCTATTACCAAAAATACAGTTGCCTTTCTATTCGAACCCATCCAGGGCGAAGGTGGAATTATTATTCCCTTTGATGGCTATTTAAAAGATGTTTACAATATTTGCAAAGAAAATAATATTTTAATGATTGTGGATGAAATTCAATCCGGATTAGGTCGTACCGGAAAACTTTTTGCATACCAGCATGAAGAAGGAGTTAAACCGGATATGCTTATTGTTGGTAAAGCTCTATCTGGTGGATTTTATCCTGTTTCTGCAGTATTAAGTAGCAAAAAAATATTCAGTGTTTTTAAACCGGGATCACACGGTAGCACTTTTGGAGGAAATCCTCTTGCTTGTGCCATAGCCTGCGAAGCCCTAGATGTAATTATTGATGATAACCTTTCAGAAAGGTCTGCAGAGCTTGGTGAATATTTAATGGATCTTTTGTTAAGCATTGATACAAAGTGTATCAAGGAGATACGCGGCCGTGGTCTTTGGGTTGGCATAGAATTGAAAAAAGAAGCTGGAGGCGCCCGTCGGTTTTGTGAAGCATTAATGACAGAAGGTTTATTATGTAAAGAAACTCATGAACACGTGATTCGATTAGCTCCCCCACTGGTAATTACTAAGGAAGAAATTAACTGGGCTTTTTCTAAAATCGAAAAGGTGTTAGTAAATTTATAAAAACAATAATTATAAAAAAACCCGTTCATTTATGAGCGGGTTTTTTATTTGTTCAATTCATACTTTTTCGTAGTACTTTTAGATTTTTTTCACCTTCGGTTCTGGCAATAATCACTGTACCACAGCTATCGCTCCAAACATTAACTGATGTCCGCATCATATCGAGAATTCTATCAACTGGCAAAATAAGTCCAAGTCCTTCCATCGGCAAACCAACAGCATTTAGAATAATAGCCATCATTACAAACCCGGCCATGGGGATACCGGCCGCACCTATGCTTGCTAACAAAGCAGTAAAAACTATAATAAATTGCTGGCCAAAACTTAAATCGATTCCATATACCTGGGCAATAAACATAGCAGCTACACATTCATATAACGCAGTACCATCCATATTTATTGTTGCGCCTAAAGGTAAGACAAAACTGCTTACTTTATTTGAAGCTCCTGAATTTTCCTCAACCGAACTTATGGTCAGAGGTAATGTTGCAGATGACGAGGATGTAGAAAATGCCGTTAATAATGCGGCGGTCATCGCTTTAAAATGAGCAATTGGTGATATACCTGCAACAAAGAACAAGATAATTGGTAAGGTAATTAGTGCATGAGTAGTTAACGCTAAGACTACTGTCGCCATATAGGAAGCTAAAGGAAAAAAGATATCCAATCCGGTTTGCGCTACAATTTTAGCAATAATAGCAAATATACCAATTGGGGCAAACAAAATGATAAAATGGGTTAATTTCATCATGACTTCAAAAAAACCCTGAAATAGATTTATTAACTTATCTTTATAAGGATCAGGGGCCTTAGTAATAAAAAAACCAAAGAGTAATGAGAAAAATATTGTTGGTAGTATTTCTCCTTTTACCATAGCGGCCAAAGGATTGGTTGGAATTATGTTAATAAGAGTATCTTTTAATTTACTTAAATCACCACTAATACCTTCAGGAGTAGCCTGCAGCGTTAATTCAGCACCTATACCAGGCTGAATTAAATTAACTAATAATAAACCTGTAATTATCGCAATCAGACTGGTTATTATATAGTAGGAAAATGTTTTAGCACTCAGACGCCCAAAATTTTCAGCGCTGCCGATACCAGTAATTCCGGAAATAATCGATGAGATAATGAGCGGTACAATAATCATTCTCAAGGCCCTGAGAAATATATCTCCTATAATGGATATGTGATCAATAACAATGTTGTCAAATCCAAGCCAGGTAGATAATCGTGCAACTAATACACCAAGGACGAGGGCGATCAAAATTTGCCAATGGAGTTTTAATTTCATATGAGTTCAATCAATAAATAAAACAATAAGTTTTATATCAATATATCAATTTTAATTTATTTGATCAAACTGGTAAGTGAGGTAAAAATACGAATTTTAAAAGAGGTTAGTTCTTGGCTTCTTCGTCCAGCTCTTTCTGCTTTTTCTCAATTTGCTGACCATCCATATTACGAAGGTACTCCAATGCTTTGATGGAGTTATAACGTCTTCCGCTTCCGAAGGGATAAAACTGTACTCCCACTCTGGGATTTTCAGGGGTTCCATCATTATACCAGCGAATTCTTCCTTTTAGACTAAAATTTCTTCCATCAGGGAAAGTAATTCGGAAACAAACAGTCTCCCCATAACGACATTCTTCTTCAATACGAAAAGATATACCACTTTTAGAGATATCAATTAGTTCAGAAGGTTTGGATAATAAATTAAAGACACCCAAGCCTGTTGTTTTTTTGAGCCTTATTTTTGCTCCAGGTACCTGAATTCGTTTAATCGATCTTCTTTCCATAAACTTCCAAAAGTTAGGTTAAATTTTGAAACATATCGTAAGTCGTTGTCATGGATAAATCTAATTTTCAACCACTTAAATTGTATGTGACAGATATCAAAACAAGATAACAACGAGCATTTATATAAAATACTCGATTAATATTAGGATATCATGAGAATTAAAAATATTTAATGGTCTAAATATTCCTATGATTCTATTGTTAAGTTCTTTAAACGTGTACATTCTAATCAGATTAGTTATTAAAAAAACCGTACAAATATAAAAAATAACTTTTTACAGAACAATAATATACAGATAGAATTCTTCTTGTTATACA
>JARRPN010000133.1:0-5615 GCA_037382875.1 Calditrichaceae bacterium
AATATCAATAAACTTATCCCGTACAAAACGTGTGGTATACGAAACAAATGGAATCGAGAGGATAAGCGTAGGCAAAATTAGATGACGAATACTATCCCAGAAATAGGCCCAAATACTGTTAAATTCCTGAATTGAATTCATTTGACTGGATGGCAGCCAGCCGAAATAAAGAGAAAAAATCAGGATAGCGATTAAAGCAATCCAAAATCCCGGCATGGCATAGAGAAATAGGAGGCTGCCATTGATAATCGCATCCAGTTTGCTCTTTTGTTTGAGCGCGCAGATTATGCCAAGTAATATTCCAACAATATACTGAAAAACCAGAACGCTAACAGTAAGTCTTAACGTATTGGGAATAGCATCTAACAAAATACGGCCAACCGATTGATGATGCACGAAAGAAAACCCAAAATCACCCTGTAAAAAATTCTTAATCCAGATAAAATACTGTTTCCATAAGGGCATTTCAAAACCCATTTGCGAACGGATATTTGCCACCACGTTAGCATCGATTTCAGGTCTGAGATAGAGCATAGAAGGATCGCCGGGCGCCAGATGTATTAATAAAAATGTTGCACTCAGCACTGCCCAAAGTATGATTAATGAGGTTACTAAACGCTTTACAACATAGCGAGACATTAGATAGCTACATTAAAATTGGGAATATTGATTTCTTCGGTTGAAGTTACGGCTTTTTTATGATTGTGACAAGCTACAAAACGACCTTCAGTTACTTCGATAAGTACCGGAATTTCATTTGAGCAAGTCTCATTTATGGAAGCGCATTTATTAATAAATCCGCACTTTCTGACTGTTGTATCAATTACATTCTCATCAGCAGTGGATTCATCATTTTTAGCCATATTTATCAAATGCTGGGTATAAGGATGCAATGGATTACGAGTGACATCTTCTGTGGGACCTAATTCAACAATATGTCCGTTCAGCATAACTGCAATCCGATCCGTAGCATAACTAATTACTGAAATATCGTGACTAATTAATAAAATAGTTATGCTTAAACGATTCTTTAATTTTATCAATAAATCAAGAATTTGTTTTTTAGCTGCAGAATCGAGATTAGATGTTGGTTCGTCAGCCACAATTAAAGAAGGATTATTTGCCAATGCACGGGCAATAACGACTTTTTGTTTTTGACCTCCACTTAACTGATGTGGAAAACGTTTTAGGTGATCTTCATCCAATCCTACAGAGTGAACCAATTCCCTAAGCATGCTATCTAATTGTTCACCTTCCAGTTTTTCCTCAACTTTAAGCGGTTCACCGATACAGGCTTTAACTGATTGTAAGGGATTCAATGATTGGCCGGGATTTTGGTAGATCATCTGGAATTTTTTACGGAGATTCTGGAATTGTTTCTTGGGCATATCCAAGATTTCCCGTTCGTCATATGAAACCGATCCTTTATCCGGTTCAATGAGTCGAATAATACTCCGACCTAAAGTTGATTTGCCACTGCCGGACTCACCAATAATTCCCAGACTTTCTGATTTATATATCTTAAGATTAATATTATCAACAGCTTCAATGGGTTCACTTTCCCTTGAAAACAAGGATAACTTATTCTTGCTGTAAGATTTTGATAAATTCTTTATATTAAACAATAACCTTCGATCGAACACAACGTGCCCCCGTTATACCTATCCAAGTATAATTATCGTCGTTGGGGGACAGATATTAATAAAAGTGTTCTATTTCCAAACAATTGGGCAGTTTTAAACAGGTTTTCTGTTTCTATCGATCCAATAACCCCAGGCAACCAGCAGCCACATGGTCAGGCCAACATAAGCTATAGGTCCCTCGGAAGGCGGCGGATCACCAAAAACATTCATAAAATAAACGAGGATTAAAAAGACAAGCAAACTCCAAAGAGTGATACTTCCCTTTCTATTCGTAGCTTTTGTTACTTTTAAGTAAAGGTATGAACCTATTACGAAAATAAGTAATTCAACAATTATGGCAACTAGCACATGATTCCATAATCCGAATCCCACTTTAAGTTCAGACCATGGCAATAAAGGTAAATCGGGTCTGTGGACAACCAAATCAAGGAGCCAATGACTCATTACAAGAGAACCAAGTAATATGGAAGATTTTAAATTCTTTTTGATAGCGTAATAAATCAGTCCAAATAAGACGGACCAGATCAAAACACCAAAGAAACTATGCGAGAATGGATAGTAAATAAAATCCAAGGGTGTAAATGCTGTATTACCAGGATCAATTTTTACTCGTTCGATACCAAAGAGTAAAAATATTGGCCATAGCAGATCAATAAATTGTGAAGCCATAAATAAAGTACCCAGTGATGGTTTTTTATCAATCTTTTTTGCAGCCAGGCCAACGCCAAAGTGACCTATAAACATAAGAAGTCCTTTTTATGATTAGATGTTTATTTGTTGGAACAAAACTTTTAGAAGAATATTCCGAGGGCTTGAATATTAAGATAATTCTGGCAAGGTTTCAAACAAAGACTGGATATAGGAATCGGGATTGGGGTAAGTAATGTTTTTGATTGCACCTGTATATACTATTTTCCCATCTTTCATGATATAAACATCATTCACATATTTTTTTATCAAGGGAATATCATGACTGATTACCATAAAGGCGAATTGGAATTTTTCCTGCAAATCAAAAATCAATTTCAAAATTTTAGATTGCGTTATGGCGTCTAATGCACTGGTCGGTTCATCGGCGATGATGAGTTCGGGCTGGCAGCTTAACGCCATAGCAATCAGCACACGTTGAGCCATACCGCCACTCAACTGGCCGGGATACATTTTAAAAATATCTTGTGGATTGGAAAAACCAACTTGAGATAGAACATCTAACGATAGACTTCTGGCAGCCTTCTTTTTCATTTTTAAATTGACTCTTATAACATCCATAAGTTGTGTTCCAACCTGGAAAACAGGATTTAGAGCTGCATGTGGCTCCTGGAAAATCATAGCGATCTTCTTGCCTCTTAAATTTTCCATGGCAGATTCATCATCATGATCGACAATTTGACGATTAAAATGGACTTCCCCCTTGGTTATTTTCATATTTTCAGGAAGTAATCCCAATATAGCTCTGGAAGTTATCGTCTTTCCGCTACCCGATTGACCAATCAAAGCCAGACATTGTTTTTTATTTATAGAAAGATTGATATTCTCAAGAATAGGTGCGGTAGTTTTATCATATTTTTTATTCGTGACTGATAAATTCTTAAGTTCTAAGAGTATATTTTTATTTTCTTCAGGCAAAAAATAGTATCCGTGATATAAAAATAATTATCAGACCAGAACTTAATTATCCGATCCAATATACCAGTTTTCCAGATCATAAACCGAACTCAATGCCAGTGGATTTACATTTTTATATTTATCCTTAACGGCTACAGCCTGGTCAATCCAGAACAAAAAGGTATAGGGCTGATCTTCATATATTATCTTATGAAATTCTTTCCAGATACCAGCCGCCTTCTGCTGATCCATTTCAATCCTGCCTTTTTCTATAAGCTCATCAACTTTAGGATTAGAATAACTGATAAAGTTAAATAAATCGGTCGAACCGGAATGAAATACTGGCGTAGGATCAACATAATATGGTGTACTCCAGCCGTTTATGCAGGCATCAAAATTCTTGCTTTGAATATGATCTATAAATGTAGTCCATTCCAGCATATCGATATTAACTTTGATACCGATTTTCTTCAACTGTTCCTGCACTATGACGGCAACATCTGCTTTTAACTGATTTCCTGTAGCACAACTTAAAGTAAACTCAAACTTTTTTCCATTTTTATCCAGGATTTCATCACCATCACTATCTTTCCAGCCGGCTTTCTTAAGCACGGCCTTTGTAGTTTCGGGATTATAAGCAATATCTTTGACGTTCTCATTATATGCCCATTTAACCATTGGCGCGAGAGGGCCAAGGCATGGACGGCCATTACCATATAATAAGGCGTCAATAATTTTATTCCGATCCAGTGCCATGGTTAATGCCCGGCGAATTTCTCTATCAGCAAAAAGAGAATTTTTCTCATTATAACCGATATAATAGTAGACCCGGCCATCGACCTGGTATACAGTGAGCCCATTATTACTATTTTTCAGAGATTCGATCTCACTTGCAGGGATATTACCAACCATATCAATCTCACCTGATTTTAGCTGCATCAACAAGTTGGTTTTATCAGGAACTATTTTAAAAATAACCCGATCCAAATAAGCACGTCGGCCAAAATATTTTTCATTCGGTTCCAATTCCAGATACTGCTGGCTTACCCATTTCTTTAACTTAAACGGACCGGAGGCAATCGGATTCCTGCCAAAATCATGATTCTTAATTTCTTTACGATCCAGGTTTTCCAGGAGATGTTTCGGCAATATTTCACCCGCAGTATCGAATATTTGAGTCGGATATGCTTCCGTAAATTCAAAGGTAATCGTGTGGGGATCAACAACCGTTATGCTTTTAATAAAATCACAAGCACCCTGTCTCGGCGAGGCAACCAGTGTATCCATTAATAGATCATACGTAAATTTTACATCCTCAGCTGTAATAGGCCGGCCATCAGACCACAGGGCATCTTTCCTTAAGTGGTAGGTCAACTTCAAAAAATCTTCACTGCTTTCCCATGATTCAGCCAGTTCCGGTGTAAACTCAGAATTCTCATCCAAGTCAGCAAGACCCAGCAACATCAAGTGTACAATTTCCTGCCCAAGAGCAGACTCAACAAAAATTGGATTTAAAGTTTCAACATCGTTGTTTACTCCGATGATTATACGACCGCCAAATCGGTCATCACCTGACTTATTCTTTGAATTGTCATCATTTGACTGGCAGGAATGTAAAACAATATTTAGAAGGATTGATACAATCAATAAAAAATATCTCATTGTTCTCTCCATTAAACTATTCTTCATCACTGGAATGAAAACGCATCATGGTTGAACCAAGTTTAATAATACAACCATCATTTAATTTTGCGCTGTTCATAATTCTAAGACCATTTAAAAAAATACCATTTCTACTTTCAAGATCTTCAATCCGAATTTCTTCATTCTCATTTTTAATTACAGCATGATAATTTGAAATCATGTTATCATCAATTACGATGGTATTGGTAATATTTCGCCCAATTGTACTGCGTCCTTCTAGAATTCTGAAGACAATTTTACTTTTGTCTTTTGTAAGAATTTCTAAATATGGATCCACTGAAGTTGATTTAATCAGTTTAGAACCGCATTGTGTACAGAATTTATTTGGAATCCGATTTTTATGGTTGCAATTCGGACAAATATTTTCAGCCATTTATGTTACTGCTTTCTAATCCTCAACTGAATCAAAAAGTTTTTGTTTAATCGATTCCAGCATATGTTTCGCAACAGGATCTTCAGGATTTGTTTTTAATATCATTTCAAAAATATCAATAGCCTCATGATATTTACCCATTTTATAATAAACAGTTCCTAATTTAATTCGTACATCTTCCACAGTTAGTTCTTTTTGGGTAATATGAGACATACGTTCATAAGAATCGAGTTTGAAGCCGCACATGCCTCAATAGACATCTTCCGGTAATCGTTCACTATTACATTTTG
>JARRPN010000134.1:0-11890 GCA_037382875.1 Calditrichaceae bacterium
CTAAAGAAAGAACTCGTGAAACAGAAAAACCGGAGTGTAAATGGAGAAGAAACAGAAAACACTTAAAAAAGAAATATCTCTTCAGGGCAGGGGATTACATACCGGAAACATAACTAAACTTACTTTCAAACCGGCTCCCATAAATTATGGACGCCGGTTTGTAAGTAAGTTTTGTTATGTTTCCGGTATGTAATCCCCTGCCCTGAAGAGATATTTCTTTTTTAAGTGTTTTCTGTTTCTTCTCCATTTACACTCCGGTTTTTCTGTTTCACGAGTTCTTTCTTTAGATTCTCAATTTCTTTTTCCAAAGACTTTACCTTTTTTTCTGTATCTGGAAGGTGCCTTATGCAAGCTTCAATACGTTTTTGCTTCATAACAGGATTAACAGGGCTACCCCACATCACACCTTTTTCTTTTATATCTTTTGAAACACCCGATTTTGCTCCAAGAATGACACCATCTGCAATTTTAATATGCCCACTTATACCAACTTGTCCTGCAACGGTAACGTTACTACCCACTTCTGAGCTTCCGGCAACACCTGATTGAGAAGCCATCACCGTATTTTCTCCAACTACAACATTGTGGGCAATCATAATTAGGTTATCAAGCTTTGTACCTTTACGTATCAAGGTTGAACCTAAAGTAGCTCGATCAATCGTCGTATTAGCACCGATTTCAACATCATCCTCTATTACAACCCGGCCTAATTGTGGAATTTTAATATAAGCATTATTGTAAGGAGCAAATCCAAAACCATCACTGCCGATAACTGCTCCATTATGTAAAATTACCCGATCACCAATTATACAATTTTCTCGAATAGTCGCACCAGGATAAATGATACAATCATTTCCAACTGTTACATTCTGCAAAATAACTGCATTGGGATAAATGGTTGTATTTTTACCAATGGTTACATCAGGCCCAATAAAAACAAACGGAGCAATTTTAACTGTAGAATCAATTTTTGCTGATGAACTGATAAATGCTTTATCAGATACACCCTCAAATATACTGATATTTTGATCTTCAAATAATTTTAGGACTAATACAAAGGCAAAATATGCATTCTTAACACGAATATGGGGTATTTGCACATCCTCAACCGAATTATCTACAACAATGGCACTTGCTTCCGTAGTTGAAAGATGTTTTAAATATTTTGTATTAGACAGAAATGTAATCTGCCCTGACTTTGCTTCTTCAATTTTAGCAGGACTACTTATTTGAAGATCGGCAGGTCCATTTAATTCGCCTTTTAAATGATCTGCGATCTCTTTTAATGTCATTAAACTGCCTTTAATTGGTCTTAGGAGTTGTAGTCGTGGTAGTACCGGATTTTTTGTTTAATTCCTCAAGGATTTGATTTGTTATATCATATTTAGGTAATGCGTGTACTAATGATCCGGAAGCTGCATCAAAAATAAAATCATATCCTTCATCTTCACCAATCTTTGCAATCAGAGTATTTATTTTTTCAATGATTGGCCTAGAGAATTCCATTTGTTTCTGATAAAATTCTCCCTCTGGTCCTAATTTTTCATATTTAAATTTTTCAATCGCAAGGTATTTTTCCTGTGCTGCACGTTCTTTTTCCTGTTTTTTCTCAGGACTTAATAATAAACTTTGAGATTCTATTTGATCTACCAAATCCTGGTATTCTTTAACCAATTGCTGATATTCAGCGTCATAACCATTTCTGATTTCTTCAAGACGATTCTGAACGTCAACATATTCCTGATATTTACTTAAAATTTCCTGTGAATTTACATAAGCAAACTTTTGAGCTGCAACTGGTAAAACTAATAACATAATTGATAAAATTGTTAATATTACTTTTACTGATCTCACGTGTTCCTCCTCTACCACCTTTATTAATGTTGTTAATTATCTAATAATTTACAAATTACAAATTTATTAAATTTATTAAAATCTTCCAAATTGAAAATGCACTTTCCAGTCCCCACCACTGCGCTGTTTGTAAACTGAATCTTCCGGTCCATCAAATCCATAGCCAAAATCAACACCTATAATACCAATCATAGGCATAAATAAACGGAATCCAACACCCACAGAGCGGCGCAGATCAAAAGGATTTGTTTCGCCAAGTGTTTCCCATACATTCCCACCTTCAGCAAACAATAAACCAAAAATTGTTGGATTAGGTACTATCTGGAAACGCAGTTCAAGAGTGTTTTTCGCCATTGTTTTACCGCCTTTTGGATCTCCATTATCTGTCAGTGGTCCAACACGACCATCATTATAACCACGTAATCCTTCAGCGAAACTTAATCCACTACCACCCATATAAAAATACTCATTATATAAGATATAGGAATTACTAGATATTTCTTCTAAAATGCCGTATTTATTATGACTATAAAGAACAAAACCAAAAGGTAATGTTGTATACCATTCAGAGATAAAAATAGTTTTAAAATAATCCTGTTCTCCACCAAGAATACCGCCGGAAAGCTCAGTACTCAGAGAATTCATAGAACCTCTCGTTGGGAATTCAGCGCTGTTTCGACTGTCTCTGGTAAAGATTTGAGTAATACTTCTCTGCTCACTGGGCCGGTCAAGAATATATGCATATCGTTCAGGATCAGCTATATCAGTAAATTTGGTTTCAGCATATCGTAAAATCCAATCTCCTCTAAAATAATTATCCGGCCAGTATAATCTACGTCCAATTCTCAATGTAATACCACGACTGGTCATATCCCAGGGATAATAACTCCCGCCTCTTCGACTATCAAAAATTGAAAATCCACCTAAAGTTGGCGTATCAAATAACCATGGTTCTGTAAAACTAATCGAAAATGATCTATAAATACGCCCAAACTGCCAGTCAAAAACCAGACGCTGTCCATCACCACCAGCAAGGGGATGACGCAATGAAAAGTTATTAAATGTCAATCCCAGACTACCTATCATACCGCTATATTGACTGTAACCGGCAGACATATTGGCCATATCTGTAGATTTTTCTTCAACATCCAAAACAAGGTTAACATTCTTATCATCGTTAGATAACAATCTTACATCAGGATTAGCATAGGCAAAGTAGTTCAGAACCGTAACATTACGTATAGAACGTTCCAGTTTCGCACTATTGAACACATCCCCCGGATGCAAATCAAATTCACGTCTAATAACTTTTTCATTTGTTTTGCTGTTTCCACTAATTTGAAGTTCTTTAATATGTACGACATGTCCTTCAGTTATATTAAAATCAATATTAAGTGTATCATTCCCAACCGGAGTTTCAATGGGCTGAATACTGGCAAATAGATATCCCTGATTATAGTACATTTTTTGTAACCGATCTCTGATACCTTCGTCATACTTCTTTTGATCATAAACATCACCCTTACCAATATCCAAAGCAGCCAATAAAGCTTCATCTTCAAAAATAACATTATTGGAAAAACTAATATCACCAAAATAATATTTTGGGCCCTCAGTAATCCATATGTCGATATATAAATCAGTCTGGTCTTCATTATAAGAAATTGAATCTCTTATAATTTCGGCGTCCCGATATCCATTTTCTTTACAATATTGAATGATCAGTTTTTTATCTTCTTCATATTTTTCAGGATTGAAATCAGCGCTTCTCCACCAGCGATCTTCCTTTATTTCATCCATGGCATCACGGAGATCATCTTCCTCTATATTAACGTTGCCATGGAATCTGATTTTCTCAACCTGCACTTCCTTACCTTCATCAATATTTACCGCCAGGTTCACTCGTCTCTGGCCTGCAGATACCGTATCAATATTGACCTCGGCTAATAAATATCCCTCATCATGATATTTATCAAGTATTTTGGATTTAAATTTATAGATACGGTTTGGTGTTACTATCATACTGCGATATGTATCCATTTCCTCTTTGATATCTTTCTCAGATAATTCATCATTTCCGGAAATCACCACTTCATTAAGTCTTGGATATTCTTTTACGCGAATAAGAATATCCAATCCTTCCACAGTTTGATTTGTAACATAAATCTGAATATCAGAAAAAATACTTAACGCCCATAAATTTTTAACGGCTTTCTGTAAATCTTCGCCTGTAATCTCTATCCCGGCAGACAAACCGGAATTCAATCGTATCATCCCAGTATTGGCAGCTTTGTTTCCCTCTACGGTAATCGTGTTAATTCTAACTTTTTGTACCTGCGCAAAACTTAATGAAATGGTCATTAAAACAATTAGCAGTACAATTTTTAGCGCCTTGTACAAATCTTCCTCCTGTTTTAAAATGCAAATGAATGTCTTAATCTAATTTTTATATCTTCTAAATATTGCTTTTGATTTGGAATTTGCATGTACCCCATAAGTTCACGATCATACTCAATTTCTAATAAAATGTTTCTTAAAAACCGATATTCTATTCCTATTGAATGATTAAAATCAAATGAAGTTTCGGTTTGGTCATATAAAGACACTAATTGTCCAGTATAAGTTAAATATAAGTCTTGAGAGATATATTTGCCAAGCGTAAATTCCGAGCTCTGCATTAAAAATAAATAGGGTGACTCCCCATTAACCGGATTCAGGGCCATTCGATTGTATTCATCTCCTATACTACTATAAAATAAGTTTCTGGCTATATTTGAGTTAATTCTCACTAAATCGACTCCAAGACCTTTTTCCAATGCACGCTCAATGGGGCGTAATAAGGGGCGTATCAAAATACGTTCAGTGACAGCACCACCAACACTAGTAGCTTTATCTTTAATGTTTCCAACCGAAAATCCCAAAGATGCCAACACGGATTCCTGAGTTTCACCAAGCTGTGGATCAGCTGATACAAGTTTAAATTTAAAATCTTCCCAGCTTCCCTGTTGTTTCTCTTCACCTGTTTCTGGATCTATAACATAAAGTTGTAAATAAATCGTTCGTGGAATAGCGCCAACACTGTCTCTTACAGATGTCCATGCTCTACCTGATACATAAGGAAGCAGATCATTTTGAGTAAATTCCACTTCAAAACGTTCAACTCTAAAATTTTGATCTAGATACTCGAGTCGTCCCCTGTTTGAATTAGCTATACCAATCGGCTTAAAGGTTCCTTTATTTATTATTCCTTCAAAATGAATACCCTCACTAGCTTCATCAATATAAGCTTCAGTATAGACCTTATCGATATAGGCCGGTATTTCTCTAAAATACACCACGTCTTCACCTGATTTAACTAAAATATCCCAATTAATATTTTCCAAAAATTCAACTACTATTGACTCCTTTTTTCCAGGTTGAGTTGTTGTTAAAAATGGAAAAGTAAAACGGCTGTCGTACAAACTCACAGTTCCCCTCAGACGTGGATGTTTTGTTGGTCCCGCAAAATAGAATTTTTCATTTTCTTTTAATCCGGTTAAAGATAGTTTCGCATTATCATCTTCTAGCATTAGACCGGGAATATTCACCAATATACCTCGTTTAGAAGTCTCTAGCTGTAATATACCAAAATCCAGATCAGTACAAACCTGGTGAATTCAGACATATATGCCCCACTGTGGGTACTGGATTTTCCCCTGCTGGATCTTCCATGAATATTCTCAATATGTGGCACCACTTTATCCAGCCAAAGTTCACCCTTCTCAATTTCTGCATAACCTCTTTCAATTCTCACCTTATTAAGAGTACCGCCTAATTTAAAATCAATTTCAGAAAGAGAAGTACCATCAACAAAAAAATTATTTAATCTTGGGATAAAACCGAGAATATCGCCAATAAAAATACCTTTTACAGATAATGGATCCGTATAATTAAATGGGATTTCTCCTGACGCTGTGATATGGTAATTACCTAGTTTCTCAAAATCCAGATTACTAAACTTTAAAACGTGATTTTTCAATTCAATTATCGGGCTGGATGGTTTTAAAGAATCCTCAAATGATATATTAAGATGATCAAATGGTATTCTTTTAAGTTCTCCATCCTTAATTTGCATATGACCACTTAATACTGGGGCATCAATATTTCCTTCAAGTTCAAGCCCATAATTAGCTATACCATTTAGAAAATTATTATCTGATTTTATTGTTGAAATAATGGGATCCAGATCAATTTCATGACCAGTAAATGAACCAAATAGATTTTGATTTGTTGTAGAATACGCTACACTGCCATTCAATATAGGTAAATTATTGAGATAGCAGACGAATTTTTTGGCGCTGAATTCGTCTGCTTCTTCTTTAATATCCTCAGTAAAAACTGAGTCAGCAAGGGATTTGATAAATTGAAATTCTTTAAAGTTTATTTCACCAGCAAGCTGTTCTTTATCTTGAAGATCAATTTTAATAAAACCATCAATTTCATCTGCAAAATTAAATGCACCTCCGAAAAATGTTTCAGTGTGTAAAAATTGATATTCACCGGCAAGGTTTTTTAACAAAATCTTGCCATAGAATTTTCGTTGATTGGTAAACAGATTATCAATATTAGCATTCAAATTAAATCGATTTCTAAAATTTGTCTTATCGATGACATCAATGTTCCCTGTTAGATTACTTAACGATCCATTGAGCTGCATATCGGTGTTAAACCGAGAGATTGGTTTCTTAATAAATCCATTTGTTGTAAAATCTGCAAATGGGAAATTAACTATTCGTGCCTCAGATATTATTGGACTCTTTAAGTAATCGGAGATTTCAATATTAGCAAAAAAATCATCTTTATTGGAATTTAACAATGCAATGGTCAATTTTTGATCGATTCCACCTATAATATTCCCTTCCGCATAAAGAAGTGTATCAGAATCATTTTCTAATTGATATAACCAGTTACCATTTGCTTTACCCGATTCAGTGTTCATCTCCATGCTTAGATCAAATAACAGATGCTTATCAGAAAGACGATCTAGTAGTACATGTGTACCAAAGGTGTGCTGACTTCCAAGATGGATAGATAATAAATTCTTTGATTGATCATATAATCCGTTTCCATTTACTTCAAAATTATTAATTTTACCGGATACATTACGGATATCAATGCTATCATATTTTAGAAATGCCCTTATTTTAAAATCATCAATATGATCATTTTTACCAAAATATAATTTATCTGCCCATGAATTGATTTCAGCACTTTTTACCTTATATCCGTATTTTAGGTGAATTTTTGAATTCACGTGGGCTTTTTTCAGTAATTCACTATCGAAATTTGTTAGAAAATAATGAATCCCCAAATTTCTGATGGTTATATCTGAAACAATTAACGGATCAAGTAAATTCTCAATATGACCATTCATTCTAATTTCTGAATCTTCAAATTTAGCTGTCCCATCAGAAATTAAAACCGCATTGGTATCAATGTTTACTTTTAGGAATAAATTATTTAAATCATATTTTTCATGATGAATATTAAGATCTGATATTTTTATTACACCATTTAATACCGTACTATCTATTACAAAACCCTTGTTATGAACGTGTATCGTACTTACAAAAATACCAGAATCAAGCGTAACTTTACCAGGTATAACAGGATAATCAGATGAATTAATTTGATAATCATTAATTATTACTGAAGCATCCAGATATTCATTATCAAAATCTATCTTGCTGTTTAAGAACAAATTGTCAGCATTTGTATTGAACAATTTACCTCTGGCTTCTACACTCATATCATCCATGCTTTTAGCTGCAAGCCAGCCATTAAGATCGTCGACTAAGGGATACATTTCATTGTCATACGATCGCCAGATTATTTGACCATCAACAATCTGTATTCTATCAATGGAAGATAATTTACTGATGCTTAAGAATACTTCTTTAATTTGCCTTTTATTGGTCCCATTTACATCGACATCTTTCGAATCGTTCGATTCAGATGCTGATAATACCAGATTTGGTTCAACCAAGTAAACGGATTCAATCGCATTTTGTGGTTTGGTAGGTGATGAAAAAAGTTTAAAAAAATTAAAATTAAATTCTATTGATTCCAGACTTATTTGGAATTTTTTTGAACTGGAATTCAAAGACACATCTGATAATATTACTTTACCGAGTCCAATTTGAAAGTTCTGTACATCCAATTGACCTTTAGAATTATCTATGAGCTCAGAGAGAACGTAGCGTTTTACTGTATTATCTATGCCAAAAAGTTTTAATAAATATGGAGAAGCGGTTAAAATTAAACCCAAAAATGTTACAAAAATTGATGTAGTAATTAATAAGCGCTTCATCGACTAATTTTAATTATTTTTCAAATACAAGAATCTGAAACTAAAATTGATATAATTGGTTCCAAATCCTTCTTTTTTAATAGCTTATAAATTTAGTAAAACATTAAAATAATGTCAAAAATTAGCATATTTCGACGGGACGAATTTAAGAGAAATAATTTATATCTTTATGAAGATATTTAAGAATGAAATAATATCGACTTGTTTAACTTTTATTTAATTTTGTCAGCAATAATCTGCGCAATGTCTCTAACTCGAATCTCAGATTTTAATTCATTTACTGCATCAGATAACATCGTCATACAAAAGGGACAGCCTGTACAAACAGTATCGAAATTCATTCTATTTGCTTCGTTTATTCTATTTTGACGAATCGGTTGCTGTCCTTCCTCCTCTTCTTTCCACATTTGTGATCCACCAGCACCGCAACAAAAACTATTTTCATGATGCCGTTCCATTTCATCAAAATTTAATCCGGTTGCTTTCAAACTATTCCTGGGAGCATCAAAAATCTTGTTATGTCGCCCCAGATAACAAGGATCATGAAAAGTATATCGTCCATCTTTTTCATCAGTACTTACTTTGAGTTTACCGGAGTTTATTAAATTTTCAATAAATTCACTATGATGAATCACTTCGTAATTACCACCAAATTGCGGATATTCATTTTTTAAGGTTTGCAAACAATGCGGACACGTTGTAACAATTTTTTTAATATTGAGCGAATTCAAGGTGTCAACATTGGTTTCAGCCATCATCGAAAACAAATATTCATTACCTGCTCTTCGAGCACTATCCCCAGTACATGCTTCATTATTACCCAGAACGGCAAAATTTACTTCGGCTGCGTTCAATATTTTAGCAAAGGCTTGTGCAATTTTCTGGCCACGCTGATCAAAGGCGCCTGCACAACCTACCCAGTAAAGAATCTCATAATCCTGATTTTCTTCTACTGTTGGGACTTTTATTTCGAAATCGCTTTCATTTACCCATTTTAACCGATCTTCATTCATATTCCAGGGATTCTGATTACGTTCCATTCCAGTGAACGCACCTTGTAATTGCTTTGGAAACTTCGACTCCATCATCACCTTGTCACGCCGAATATTTATAATATCCAGCATTGGCTCGTTGCCTACGGGACAAATTTCCATACAGGCAGCACACGTTGTACATGCCCATAATGCAGAATCGTCTAAAGCATATTGTGTAAGTAACTGTGACGATTCTTTATCGGTTGATAAACTTTTCTTATTCTGATTGATATGGTACCGTTTATTAATTTCCAATGCAGATGGACTTAAAGATTTACCTGTAAAATATGCGGGACATACATCCTGGCATCTATTACACATAATACAGGCGTAAGCATCCAATATGTGACTTTTATCCAATTGTTCCAGCTTTGAAACACCAAATTGTTCATTTGATTCATCTTCGAAATCAAGAGGTTGAACCATGCTATATCCTGAAGGATTTTCTTTTGTCAAAAAATTTATAGGTCCCATAAAAAGATGAGCGTGTTTACTGCTTGGAAAGTAAGGAATGAATGCTATGATGAGCCCAATAGCAATCCACCAGGATGTGTGCTGCAATATAATGAGGTGATCAAAACTAAATCCTGACCAGATCATTGAAGAAAATGAAGCTAAAGGTTGCCAGCTATCTGCATATTGCATTTGAAGTGTGATACTTTCTCCAACAAAACGGAAACCTATATGTAATATGATAAATAATCCTACAATCAAAGAATCACTACGAATCCCTTTAAGAGCTTTTTCAAGAATTAAAACATTGGAATTATATCTAAGTCTCTTGGATGAAAATATAAATCGTCTAAATAAAAAGAATGCTGTAGCCAGTATTGCCAGAACACTAAATATATCAACAAATAGACGATAAATGTTTCCAATTATTCCAAAGGAATGTGAAATATTATATGCTGTAAATCCATAAATTACATCACCAATATTAACAACCATGTATAAGATAAAAGCCCACGCTATAAGTGAATGCAGTAAACTTAATAAAGGTCTTGATTTTAATACCGTTTTTTGTGAGACTAATACAGTTAGTGCTTTTCTAATCCGATAAAACATTCTATCAAAATACAATTTGCCTTGTCCAAGATTAATTATCCGAATCATTGTGGCAAATGTCTTAAATGTTAAAAAAGACATAATGATAATTGCAGTAATAAACACAATTCTCTCAACATTTGTAAGCATCTTTACCTCTTTTATTAAGAAAAATAATTGTAATGAACAGTCTCATGTAATAATAAAATAGACTATCGGACTTTTTAAATCAATCTAAAAATCTAAATTTCTTAATAATTTTACGCATCTAAATATCAAATGTATTCAATGAAAATTTTGTAAGGAGGTATTTGAGAAGGGTAGTTTTTTAGATAACTTTTTCAATTTCTTCCAACGCTGAAAAAAACAAACGGGGTCCAAAACCAGTAGCGCCTTCAGGTAGATAATCTACATTTTTCACATCATTTGCTTTGCCAGCAATGTCAAAATGTACCCAAATCTTCTCTGATACAAATTCTTCCAGGAATTTAGCGGCCGTTATCGCTCCCCCCCATCGGCCACCTAAATTCACAATATCGGCATACTTGCTTTCTAATAATTTTGAATAGGCATCCAGCATGGGCATTGGCCATACCATATCACCAGAAATTGATCCAGCTTTCTGAAAAATTCGATTTAGTTCCTCTGAATTTGAAAACATACCAGCCATTTTATCGCCCAAAGCAGCCATAATAGATCCCGTTAGCGTTGCAAAATCAATTATTAAATTGGGTTTAAATCGTTTAACAGAATAAGCAAGTGCATCCGCAAGAATTAGGCGCCCTTCCGCATCTGTATTTATAATTTCAACTGTTTTTCCATTGTATGCTTCTATAATATCACCAGGTTTAACAGCGTTTCCACCGGGCATATTTTCGACTGCTGGAACAATTCCGATCAATTCGGTATTAGGTTTAATAATTGAGGCCGTGTTGATAATACCAATTGTGGCAGCAGCTCCTGCCATATCAAATTTCATTTCATCCATATCGGCTGATGGTTTAATACTGATTCCACCACTGTCAAATGTTAATACCTTTAAAATGATTTTTAACTTTTTTCTTAAGGATTCGTGGAGTTAAATGATTTGAGGGTATATTTGCCAAATCTCGTGTAATTTTTATGCCATCATTTATTGCCAATAGATTTTTAAATTCAGGTTTTAAATCATTTTTAAGATCTGCAGATTCAGATAGAAAACTGACTGATGCTTTTACTGTTTTTTCTTTTTTATCAGATTTAAATTCGTTAAATGAATATTTAGAATATATAAAACCTTCAGCTATTGCTTTAATCATATTCAATTTATCATTTAATCTGTTATCGATTACTATGTGGATATTTTTTGCTTTAACATCTTTTTGCTTTTTACCGATGACAAAACCAATTTCACGCATTTTCTCATTATCAATTTTTTCAGGTTTACCATAACCAACGAGCAGTAGTCTCTTTATTGTGGTATCTGCTGAAGGATATAAAAGTAAATTTTGTTTCAATTCCCCTGTAAAATCAGTACTATCGATAACTTTTTTAATTAGAGAAGTATTATCAGGGCCTAGAAATTTTAGGTTACTAATGTTGGAATCAAGTTCTTTTTCAGAAAATAAGA
>JARRPN010000135.1:0-5542 GCA_037382875.1 Calditrichaceae bacterium
AACATAATATTAAAAGGAGGGCGATATGCCACGAGGAGATCGTACCGGCCCAATGGGTGAAGGCCCGATGACCGGAAGACAATTAGGATATGGGGCAGGATATGACAGCCCCGGATATACAAAGGGCCCGGGAATGGGTATGGGTCGCGGATTTTTTGGAAGAGGGTGCGCCTTTTTTGGAAGAGGCAGAGGTAACCGATTCTTCTGGAATCGAAGCGATGTCTCTGCGCCTGCTGAAACCACAACTCAATCAAATGATGTGGATGCGCTGCGTACAGAAGTTGAAGGCTTAAAAAACAGTTTGTCTTCGGTTCTGGATAAACTAAATGCATTGACAGCTAAGAAAAAAGAGTCCTGATTTTAATGAAAGATTCGATCAGCCGGGATAAGGTTTTATCAATACTGGAAAAAATTGAACATCCCGAAATTGCTTTATCATTGAATGAATTAGGCATGATCATCGATGCTGCAATTGAAAAGAATGAGGTACATGTAGCAATCGCTTTGCCTATGATAGAAATACCAACTGCAGTATATAAAGCAATTACGGATCTTATTGTAAATGCAGTACAAAAACCGGGCATTACAGTACGACCGGAATTTTTTGAAATGACGGTTGAAAACCGGGAACGCTTTTTTGCCTTAGCTAAAGCAAACTGGAAGGGCTCTATTTAATCTGCGATTGGATGGTATATTTGCAGATTGAAGCATTATGAAAATCTATTTTGGTCTATTTTTAGATATTTCCGAATAGATTTTAGGGGGGATTTTAGTAGCTAATATGCTCAGATTGGAATATAAGTGAAGTCGGATGAACAAATTCCTATTGTATATGGACCTGTTCCATCGCGCCGACTGGGACGAAGCCTTGGGATCAATAGTATTCCGCCTAAATGGTGTACCTACAATTGCGTTTACTGTCAAATTGGTAGAACGATTAAATTGCGCGTATCACGTAACGCATATTATCAGACAGATTCAATCCTTAGAGCAGTCGAAAAGAAACTAAAGGATTTAGATGAGCAAAATGAATCTGTTGATTACCTGGCATTTGTTCCCGATGGGGAACCTACATTAGATATTAACCTTGGCTGGCACATAAAATCTCTGAAAAAATTTAATATCCCGATCGCTGTAATTACGAATTCGTCTCTTATTAATATCCCTTGTGTTCAGGAAGATCTCATGGAAGCGGATTGGATTTCAGTAAAAATTGATTCAATTAGCAATACCATTTGGGAAAAAATAAATCGGCCACATGGTAGCCTTGAGTTGGATAAGATTTTACAAGGTTTGTTGAGTTTTCGAAAAAAGTTTAAAGGCAAGTTGGTATCCGAAACAATGTTGATCTACGATTTTAATGATTCAGAAGCAGAAGTTCATAAACTAAGTTATTTTTTAAACTGTCTTAATCCTGATGTGGCTTACCTTTCTGTTCCAACACGGCCTCCTGCGGAAAAAGATATTAAACCAGCTGAACCGAATACAGTTAATAGATTTTGGCAGATTATTTCAACAGAAGTCAAAAATGTAGAGTTATTAACCGGTTATGAGGGGAATGCCTTTTCATCTACAGGCGATTTGCGTAAAGATATTTTAAGTATCACATCCGTTCATCCTATGAGACAGGATGCGATTGATAAGATGCTGCATAACTATGGTGAGGATCAGCGATTCATTCATCAAATGATTAAAAATAAAGAACTTGTAAAATCGTTTTACAAAGATCACACATTTTACTTGCGAAAGTTTTAATATGTTTGCCGGAATTATTATCCATGCTCTCATGATAACCAGTTTTGTTTTTATCATGATGCTTCTGATTGAATATCTTAATGTTTTAACTAAAGGAAGCTGGCAGGATAGTCTAAAAAAGAGTCCATGGGGCCAATATATTTTAGGCGGATTTTTAGGAGCTATACCCGGTTGTTTGGGAGCATTCACGGTTGTATCGTTGTATTCACATCAAGTTGTCAGTCTGGGTGCATTAATTGCTGCCATGATTGCTACCAGTGGTGATGAAGCTTTTGTAATGTTCAGCATGTTCCCGGTAAAAGCACTCTGGTTAACGGTGAGTCTTTTTATTATTGGCATGGTCAGTGGGTATATTTCGGATTTGATATTTAAAAAACAAAATAAACTCATTGATCATTTGAACCATGAACTACCCATGCATGAGGGAGAAGAAGCTTGTCACTGTTTTTCAGGTAAACAATTCTGGCCACAATTAAAGAATATCACTTTCCAGCGTACGTTACTCATTAGCATTTTTATATTATTCTTATTTTTCCTAATTACCGGGACTATTGGTTCGAAGGAATGGGACTGGAAAAAGATAACCTTTGCTTCTGGAGCTTTGTTTGGTCTTTTTGTGGTTATGACCGTACCGGATCATTTTATTGAAGAGCATTTATGGATTCATGTTCTAAAAAAACATGTTCCAAGAATTTTTTTATGGACATTTGGTGCTCTGTTAGCCATACATTTTATTGAGCAATATATCCACCTGGATGGCTGGATCAGGGATAATTATTTTTGGGTCTTATCGATCGCTGTTTTAGTTGGTATTATTCCGGAATCAGGTCCACATCTGATTTTTGTAACATTGTTTGCCTACGGATCGCTTCCGTTCAGCATTTTGATGGCCAGTTCAATTGTTCAGGATGGTCACGGTATGCTGCCCATGCTTGCTGTATCGCGCAAGGGATTTGTCTGGGTAAAAGTAATTAATATGATTGTTGGATTTGCTGTAGGTCTTATAGGATATCTCTTTATTTTGAATTTATGATGATAGGAAAGGTTAATAAATGGCAGAGAAAATTAAAATTGGAATTATTATTTGCGATCGCTATAGAGAATGTGCCGGTGGGAAATGCTTCCGGGCTTTAAAAAACAGGGAAGGGGCCTTTGAAAGATATAAAGAACAGGAAGTTGAAATTGTGGGATACACAACCTGTGGAGGTTGTCCGGGCGGCAATGTGGAATATGCGCCAGCCGAGATGCAAAAAAATGGTGCAGAAGTCATCCATTTTGCAACAGGATTTGTTGTCGGATATCCGCCCTGTCCTTATGTAGAACACTTTTGTAATTTTATCGAAACTCAATATGGTATGAAAGTGATTGTAGGAACACATCCCATTCCACAAAAATATTATACAACTCATCAACAATTGAGAACCTGGGAAAATCCGGCCTGGCAGACATTAATTGCTCCAACTCTGGCAAATGAAATAATTCGTAAAGCATACGACTAATCTGTATTTAAAAGAAAAATAAAATTTACATGGAATCAGGAAAACATAATGCACAAATATAAAGATAATCTGAAAGAAGCGTTGGAATTATTGGAGATACCTCAGAAGGCTTCCACCGCAGAAATAAGAAAAATCTATAAAGAATTACTATTTAAATGGCATCCAGATATATGTAATAAAGATAGAGATATTTGTAATAAAAAAACACAACAGATTCATGAAGCCTATAAAATAATCCAGGTGTATTGCGAAAATTATCCAATTTCCTTTTCTCGCGAGGATATGGATAAAAATCAACCAAAAGAAGCTGCTTTCCGGTTTTGGATGGATCAGTTTGGCGATGATCCCATTTGGGGATAAACTAATTAGAATATGAAAATAAATAAGAGAAGAAATAACGAATATGAAAACGTATTTGGACTGCATACCCTGCATGATGGAACAGGCCCTGCAAACAGGGCGTATTGCTACGAGTGACGAATCAAAGATTAAAGCACTTCTGGATGTGGTGGGCGATAGAGTTAAAGATATTCCTCTGGAAAACACACCACCTGAGACAGCAACCTTTATTTATCAAAAAATAAAAGAGATTACGGGAGATAACGATCCTTATAAAAAAATCAAAGATCAAAATATTAAGCAAGTCATTAAGTTATATCCATATTTAAAAGATTTAGTCAATGAGTCAGATGATCCTTTACTAATGGCTATCCGGTTGGCTATTGCCGGTAATGTCATTGATTATGGTGCGAACAGACATTTTCATATTGAAGATGAAATTGAAAAAGCCATAGATCAGGATTTTGCTGTATTGGATTATGATAAATTCAAAAATGATCTGAAAAAAGCTCGATCCATATTATATCTTGGTGACAATGCCGGGGAATCTGTATTTGATAAATTGCTGATAGCGACCATGGGTAAGCCAGTCACCTATGTTGTGCGCGAAGAACCAATCATCAATGATGTGACGATGGAAGATGCTGTAAAATCCGGTATAGGCGAGGTTGCCGAAATTATATCATCGGGCGCGCATACGCCGGCAATTATTTTGAAGCTTTGTAATAAAGATTTTATTAAAAAATTCAATGAGGCGGATCTGGTTATCAGCAAAGGGCAGGGAAATTATGAAGGTCTTTCCGAAATTGATCGATCTATATTTTTCCTGCTAAAAGCGAAATGTGAACTCATTGCACGAGAATTGGATGTTGATATGGGTTCGATTGTGATGAAAGTAATAAATTTATAGAATAGAATTTCCAACAGTTTAATATCTAAAAAAGAAGGAATTTATCAAAAAATACAATTTAAAAGCATCTGAAATTGTTACTATTATAAAAAGTTAAATTGGAAGGTTATAGATAAATCAATATATGAATCTTTTCTATACTCTTTTCATCTAAAAAAGTAAAGAAACAATTAAATAATAAATGAGGATAGAATATTTAAAATAGGGAAATAATAATTAGTCATGGAATGACTTAAACTATAAACCTACCACAGAGGTCAACAAAAATGGATATAATAAAAGAGTATGATATTTATTGCCATTTTTGTGGAATCGGGAAAAAGACGGTTAAGGCTTCCAGTTATGAAGAAGCTAAACAACTGATTATGAGTGATGAATCAATTCAGTTTGATGAGATTATACAGTTAACAAAACCCTGTTTGATTGATAAGACTATTTCTGAAAAACACAGCCATAATCCGGATAAACATACACATGATGACATCGAATATAAGAATTGGGGCTCTGAATAGGCTATAAAGAATTTCGGAAAAAGGCATTTAACCGAGAACGTGTTTTAATTTTGTTAAAATTAGTTAAACATAAAAATTTATAATATATCCCAAAATTGGTTTAAGAGGAACCTTTGAAAAACTATCCTATTGTCATCCTGAACGAAGTGAAGGATCTATTCAAAACCTATAAAATCAAGATATTTCGCTTCGCTCAATATGACAAATTCGAGTTATAAAAAGGGTCCTAAGATTTAATTTGTAAAATTACATGATGTTACTATTTCAAAATGTTTGACTAATATATGTTGAACTTTATTTATTAATAGGAGGTACTTAGAATGGCTTTATTAATTAATGATGAATGTATAGCCTGTGATGCATGTCTACCTGAGTGTCCGAATGATGCCATATCAGAAGGTGATCCTATTTATGTTATTGATCCCGAACTTTGCACAGAATGTGTTGGTTTCCATGATGAACCACAATGTGTGGAAGTATGTCCGACAGATGCAATTATTCCTGATCCCAATCATAAAGAATCAAAC
>JARRPN010000136.1:0-11395 GCA_037382875.1 Calditrichaceae bacterium
TGTTAGTCTTTCCCGATCAATAGTTTTTTATGTCTTGCTTCGCAAAACTTAGAAACACTAAGTCGGGATTTGGTACTTTCTGAATTAAGGCAGAAAGTTCATACTAATAATTATAATTTCTTTTTAAACTTACTTTTTGTCTGGCCCGTCTGACCACCTGCCTGGCGGCGCCAGCCTGACAGGCCGGACAAGTCAAACTGTAATCCCGATAAATCGGGACCGCTTTGGGCTTTGCAAAATTAAGCCTATCATTTGCACAATCTTAACTTGACCTACTCTCACAAAAAATTGTATGATCTGAGATAAATTAAACCTCACACTAATGACATCCGATATATATTAAATATATGTTCTCATTTAAATAAGACTTCATAAAGTAATTTTTAAAGTTCTTACTTGCTATCACTATATCGAAAGTCTAACTTATGTTAAACCACCATCCTACGGGAGCCTATTTATGAAAACGCAAAATTTAAAATGTGTTATTAGTTTATTCTGCTTAATTACGTTTGGATTGATCTACTCCAACCTGTTTTCGCAATCTCTAACCCTGGGAATAAAAGGCGGTATAAGTATTCCTAATTTAGAAGGTGGCGGAACCCCCCAAAGTGAGGGCTATTCATCCCGGCTTGCTCCAACCTTTGGCGCATTTATAACCAGGGAACTAAATCCGCATTTTGCTATCCAGGGAGAAATATCATATTCAGGTCAGGGCGGAAAACGTGATGGCATGCAGATTATTTTTGAAGAAAACCTCTCGGAGCTGCCTGTACCCCAGGGTACGGCTTTATATGCAGACTTTGATAATGAGACGATTATTAACTATCTGGAAATCCCAATATTAGCGTGCTACTCAATTGTAAAAAGTAATTCCGGGTTTGAGGTTTATTTAAATGCCGGGCCATACCTTGGAATCATGCTGGATGCAAAAGTTGTAACGGACGGCACGAGTACCATTTATCTAGATAAGGCTGGGACTATGCCCTTGGAAATTAGCGGTTTTCCTCTTCCTGCACAGGATTTTGACACTGAAGTGGATATTTCAGATAAGCTGAATACCTTTAATGCAGGTATTACAGGAGGCCTCGGATTGAATTATAATTACAGTAAACATCAGTTAAAGTTTGATGTTCGAGGCATATATGGTTTCATACCAATTCAAAAAGATGAGGAAAACGGATCCAATAAAACCGGCGCCTTATATATTACCCTTGGGTATGGTTATAATTTTTAATAGGCCCTACTTAATTAAAAGATATCCTGTCTTGTTTGTAAGTGTGGTATGAATTATATAGATTACTAACTAAGTATAACGTTCAAAATTCTAACGGTTTTTCTGGCAAGCGTTGTGATAAAATTGATTCATTCCAGGCGTGATATACAGGCGTATTAATAAATCAAATGCTCATTGAACAGGATATTTATCGATTTTGGACAAAAGCCGTCATCAACTCATCCATTTTTATCGTTGCTACACCACAGGATGAATCCGACATGGCAAACGGCAGCACGAGTTCATCATTATGAATCATCCCACCGCAAGTATAAACTACATTCGGCACATAGCCGTCTCGTTCCCTTGGCTGGGACATGAGAATTGGTTCCGGCAATTGAGCAATAATTTTCGAAGGATTCTTCAAATCCAAAAGTTCGGCTCCAATACAATATGTGCGCATGGGTCCTACACCATGTGTTAGAAGCAACCATCCTTCCTTTGTTTCAATTGGCGAACCGCAATTGCCAATTTGGAAAAACTGCCAGCTGTGCTGAGGTGTTTGAAATAATTTTGCATCATTCCAAAAATCGATAAAATCCGAGTTCATGATATACATATTTTCACCATCAATACGTGAAATCATAAAATATTTTCCATCTATTTTTCTTGGGAATAAGGCCATGCCTTTGTCTTTTACTGCTTTGCCTGCCATAGGGCAAAAATGGAACGATTGAAAATCTGTTGTTTTAAGCATCATAGGTAGAATTTCAAAACCATTATATGCAGTATAGGTTGCATAGTAAGTGAACTCTTTATTTTCTTCGTAAAAACGTACAAACCGGGCATCTTCCATCCCTTTAATTGCTTCTTTGGATACCGGAAAAAGAATCCGTTCGGATATATCGGAATCCATTCGGAAATTACGCTCATGGCCGGATCTGGCGAGAAAGTATACTAATTTTATTGTTTCTCTAAACGCATAGGTTTGAGTATGTTTTTCTTTTAAATCTTCGATAGTATTTTGAAGTTCAGCAAATGAAAATTTGGGGGGTAGTTTTTTAAAGATTTTTTTAGGGATATTATTTTCCATACCGCTTCTATAGAATATTCATGTGTAAAATAGGAGCCGATAAGAAGTTTACGGGCTTCTGTCAGATGATTTTGATCTGAGATTAACATTTCTACATTTTGATAATTTCTTTTAAAAACTTCTTCTAATTTGTGGTGTCTATGAGCAAAGTTATATAAAACTTCCTGCAGAAGATTTACAACAGTTTCTTCTGAAAGGTTCAAAACACGATTTATAATGTTTTTTATTCGTCGCTTATTACCCGGATAGTAAAATTTATTAATAATTCTTGATTGATCAGAAGAAAATTTTGTTTCCCTTCTGTTAACGCTGATTTTTTGCATATAACTAGTCCTGCATTTTATCCTAGCATTGGCACTTTGGGATTGTAAACCATCTTTACAGCCACCTGTTTGATAATTATATAATTGAATTCCCAAATCATTTTGACCTAAAAACCAGTTAAAACATTTTCTTGCCAGTTCGATCCATTTATTATCCCCGGTAAACTTAAACGCCGTTGCGCAGGTTATAATGAGATTCATTATTTCTATCGGTTGTTGATCGAATTTAGACCGTTCTTTATTTTTCTTGTGCCAGTTCTCATTACCAATAATGGTTATATGACCCTTGGATGATATTTGTCTTTCGATGAGCCATTCCAGGGACGAGATACCGGCTTCAAACATGTCCAGTCTGGATAACCTGTGACCGGCTATGATTAAACCGTGTGATAAATTAGCATTGGCGTAGGACAAGATATCTTCGAACCAGGGCCAATCCGGTTTAAAATTAGTCTTATACAAAGTATATAGTTTTTCCGCAAGCATTTCCTGAATTTTTCTCACTCTGGCGTCCCCGCCGAATATTTTAAGATATTCGTATGCTCCAAGTATTACATAACTCCATGCTCTGGGTGAAGAAAATTTATCCACAGCATTTATTGCATCGCCAAACAAACGTGCAGCCATATCTCTAACGGCATTATCAGGCGCTTTATTAACGGCAACTCCCAATCCCCATAATGCCCTTGCATGTGCGTCCTCACTGCCAACATCTTCTAACCACTTGCGATCGTAAGACATAAAATTACGAAAACGATTTTCCGGATGATTATATGCATGATACATAAAAGCCAGATAAGTTTTAATGGATTTTATGATCCGTTCATCCTTGTGCAAATTATAATACATGCAGGAAGTAATTAGGGCTCTGGCATTATCATCAACACAATAGCCATGTTCCCTATTTGCTATGGTAAAAAATGCATGTTGGAGAATACCTGTATCATCAGTCAATATCTGTAAATGGTGAAGATTAATATGGGGTAACTCATCAATTATCCTGGCGATAGGATCGTTTACATTAAGTGGCGCAGGGGAGACCATCCTTTGCTCCATGACTTCACCTACTAATCTCAAATAACGTTCAGCCACTTCTTTCCATACCATAGAACGTCCATGCAAATAGGCCTTTTTTCGTATTGTATTACGTTTGTGTTCATTGGAGAGTAATTCATTGATTTCTTTGGATATACTTTCCGAATCATGAAAGTGTACTAAGCGCCCTCTCCCGTTTGCCAGAAGTTCCTCCGCATACAAATAGGGTGTAGATACCACAGCGTTGCCGGCGCCAACCGCATAGGCCAGTGTGCCTGATGTGATTTGCTCTTTTGAAAGATAAGGCGTCATATAAATATCTGTCGCAATAAGATATTCGGTCAGAGTCTCAAGGTCAACAAATTTATTATGAAATTGAACATAATCTTCCAAACCTAAATTTTTTACCTTCATTTGTAATAAGTGCCGGTATTCCTCGCCATTGGTTCTTAACAGACCCGGGTGAGTAACGCCTAAAATAATATAAATTACATCGTCATGTTGCTCAATAATCTTCGGCAAAGCTCCAATCATATACTCAATGCCCTTACTCGGGCCAATCAATCCAAAGGTAAGAATAACTTTTTTATGTTCTAATCCGAATTTGTCTTTATAAAAAATGGGATCGACAAATGGAATATCGGGAATACCATGAGAAATTATAGATATCATCGAATCCGGAATTTTATAAACAGTTTTTAAAATATTTCTTGCCTTCTGCGCCATAACAACAAATTTCTGAGAATATTTAGCCATTTCATGAATAATGGCCAGTTGTTCTCTGGAAGGTTTGGATAACACGGTATGCAGGGTAATAATAGTAGGGATCTTTAAATTTTTCAACATGTGGATAATATTAATACCATCTTTCCCACCAAAAATACCATATTCATGCTGTAAGATAACCGCATCTATCTGGTTCAAATTTAAAAAATCTGCAGCATTGATATAATCTTTTATAATATTTTCCCTAATCTCAAATTTGACACGCTCCGGATAATCATATCCTTCTTCAATATCATCCATAGCCACCACAATAACATTTTCAGGATTAGGCAGTTTATGATCCAATGCCTCACTCAGATCGTTGGTGAACGTTGCAATACCACACAATCTTGGCAGATAATTTCCAACAATTGCAATCCTCTTGGGGTAATTTTTAATTCTCATACTATACCTTCCTTCTTATTCTTATTCAGGATTCACAAAGGAGACCGGGATGAATTTATACATAGGTTGATTAATTCTTTTATATTTGCTGTACCGGTACACATCACCGAATCGGCTCCACCCCAATATATTTTTAGCGTGCCATCATCTTCGGATACTGCACCGCCCGTAAAAACAACATTCGGCACATAACCGCTTATCTCCCAGGGATCATCAGGCTGCAGAATCCAGTCATCCGTAACACCTATTACACGCGCAGGATTTCTGAGGTCATGTAAAGCGGCGCCCAATCGATAAACTGATCCGGCCATAGTTGTATATACACCATGAAAAATATGAAGCCAGCCTTGTTCGGTTTTAATTGGCGGGCTGCCTGGTCCAACTTTACTTTCATCCCAGTGATATGGTACCGGTTTGATAACAACCCTGGAGTTGCCCCAATGAATTAAATCATCGGAATAGGAAATCCAGATTGACCATGGCATTATTTGGCTATGCGGACGATCCAGTCTTACATATTTACCGCCAATCTTTTCAGGAAATAGAACAACATTTCTCATATCTGCCTGACTAATAAGGGCGATACGCTCGACGGATTCAAAATCATTGGTATGCGCCAGCATTATACGCACGCCATACATGGAGTAGGCGCTGTATGTCAGATAAAAAGTATTTTCCAGAGGATTGATGCGTAAATCTTCAACGCCAAATTCTTCATATTCAGAAAAGATTCCTTTTTTTGCAGGCTCTAAAAAAGGTTTTGCATCAACTTCAAAATGATAACCATCTTTGCTAACCGCTTTGCCAATTATAGATCTGCCATTATGAAGATGAGAGCGGAACAGCATTATATAACTATCTTTATATTTCACTACCCCGGCATTGTGAACGGTTGAAACAGGATAGGGGACGTCATTTTTCGTTAAAATGGGATTATTGTGAGATCGTTTAACAACAGGTGTTTTCATTTTTACCTTCTGATTGTGATCTAAAATTATCTATTATGTCAATCTACATAAAAGTCCGGTAGTTCCCCCCATACTTTTTTATTTATTTAAAATCATCCGGTATGCGTCTATATAATCGTTAACCATGCGTTTTGATGAAAAACGCTGTTCCGCATCTTTTCTGCAAAACGATCTGTCAAGCCGACTAATATTTTTAACGGCGGATACAGCTTCATCTATCGTTGAGACAAGGAATCCATTTTTTCTGTTTGAAATAATTTCGGGCATGCTGCCTTTATTAAAAGCAATAACCGGTGTTCCACATGCAAATGATTCAACGACCGAAAGTCCAAAAGGCTCGGCAAAATGAATGGGATGCAGCAATGCAAAAGCATTTCCAAGCAATCTGTTGCGTTGTTTGGGATCAGCGCTCCCTACAAATATTATATCATCATTTAAATATGGTCCGACCTTTTCCTTAAAATAAATTTCATCCTGAATGATACCGGCGATAATTAATTTTCTTTTACTTTTTTTAGCAATTTGGATGGCTTCATATACGCCCTTATCTTCATGGATTCTCCCGAAGAAAAGCAAATATTCTTCCGGCTTAGGATTAAAAGTGAACTGTTCCAAATTGATTCCATGATGGATTGTGGTAAGATAATCCAATTCCGGAGAACGGTCGGCGTCACTTATAGAGATGTAATGCACTGATTGATTGTACTTTTTATAAACAGGTAAAATTTTAAGTGAAGAGAAACCGTGAATTGTTGTGAGTAATGGTGTTTTGACTAATTTGCTATAACTGAGGGGTAAAAAATCGAAATGATTATGAATTAAATCATATTCAGAAGCGTGTTCAAAAACTTCGGAGATATGCAGACATTCCCATACTTTTGGATCAATTTCCCGATCTTCTGCATAACCTTTAGGACATATAGCATGTAATTTCGCTTTGCTTATTGAATCCGAAGATGCAAATAATGTAACATCTAAACCTTTATCCATTAAGCCTTCGGTTAAAAGTGACACAACCTGTTCCCAGGGTCCATAATGACGGGGAGGTGTCCGCCAGGCTATGGGTGATATCATCGCTATTTTCATAACTTTCAGTGCAATTATTCTTTCATAGTATAGTTAATTTTATAAATAATATCATTCCCGTTGATAAGGAACTTTTAATATTAGATTTTATCCCATAGAAAATGTGTATTCAATATTATACAATTTTAACTAAATCGAGAGAATAAATAATATTACAATTTGTGTTAAAGCGTTTCTGTCCGCTTATAAGGATTCTAACTATAGTGAATTGATTAAGTTTTGTCATTCCAGATCCTATAAGCAATATTATTTTTATTGTTTCGTTTTACATCATACATTAAATCATCTGCAATTCTTATTGCTTCTTTAATATCATCCGGAGGAGTTTCAAATGTTACCGTACCCATACTGAAACTCACTGCCCACTGATGTGATTTCATACTTTTTAATAATAAATTTCTTATTTTAGAAAATGCTTTTTTTGCCGCTGGTTGTGTTGTTTCCGGTAAAAGACAGCTAAACTCATCTCCACCCAGCCGGGCGACCGTATCGGTTTCGCGCAAAGCAGATTTAAGACATTTTGCAACTTCAACCAGCAACTCATCACCAATCATGTGACCCAGAGAATCATTTATATCTTTAAAATTATCGATATCTATATAAGCAAGTGTGAACATATGGTTATATCGATATGAACGCAGCAGTTCACTTTCAAGTTTGGCGTAGAAGCCTCTGGGATTAGGAATACCTGTCAGGGTATCTGTGTCTGCAGCTACTACTTCTACCCGATGCACGCTTCGGAAATTTGTAATTAAAACAGCTAATAGCGAATATGCTAATAAATAAGAAAACCAATTATAGAAGATATTTTCTGTACTAAACCCATACTGATTTATTACTATCTCAGAAATTGCCCATATTAAACTGGTAAAGATCGCCAATAAAACACCTGATCTTTTTGAGCCATACCAGCTCGCTAACAAAATTGGTAAAACAAAGAAGGGCTCTATAGAAATAACATCACCAACTGCAATATTGACGCCTGCTATAAGCACCATTAATGTTAATGACGACCACCAAATAAGCGCATAAGGACGTTTATCAAGAATGTTAAAAATAGTTTTCATATTTTGATTTGATTTTCCAATTCAAAAGAGAGAAAACAATATTGAAGGTCCCAGTCAAATTGAAATCTGTTGACGATATACCGCCTGCCTTCAAAGGATAATTATTTTCATAAAGCCAGTCTCCATTATCGAAGATTTTTTCTGTAAGATAAATTACCCACAAGACTAATCAGGGGCTGGCGGCGACTCCAAATGTTGCTCCAAACACGGCGCAAAATGCGCGGTATAGAATAGAATGTCCGGTCACATGAAAGCATCTCTTCGCTGATATCATCAAGAGACAGGTGCTTATATTGGGCTACCGGATAGGTCAGCGTATAATATTTCCAGTCATCCGGAAACGAATTAAAAACGATACGGCCATCGGTCTTCATCTGGTCCCACAGGCGTGTACCGGGCAATGGTGTAAGAAAAAGCGCGTTGAGATGATCCACACCATATTGGCTGGCTGTTTTTGCCACATGTTTTCCGATGCCCGGTTCATCTATGTCCAATCCGATAATAAAGGAACCTGCAACCAGAATTCCGTGCCGTTGGATTTGCCGCACAGAGGCTCTAAAATCCCGACCCTGCTGTATATTAAACTTCTTGCTAAGTTCCCGAAGGCCCTCCGGTGTTGGCGATTCAAAGCCGATGAAGACGCCCCGGCAGCCGGCTTTCGCAGCCAGGTCCAGAAGTTCCTCATCATCTGCAAAATTAATTGTAGCTTGTGCAATCCACTCTTTTTTCACTTTTGCCTTTATCATTGCACGAAATAAATCCTTGGCGCGGGTAATATGTTCGGAACGTATGCCCACAAGATTATCATCCACTATAAGAACACGTTTCTCCCGGATCATTTGGAATTCCCGGACAACATCTGCAATGGGCCGCATCCGGTAATGGGTTCCATTGAACGCCGTCACACTGCAGAAACTACAGTTCAAAGGGCAGCCGCGTGTGGTCTGAATAGCTCCAAAAGCATATTCAGCAGGTAACAAATCATGACGAGCGGCCGGGATATTACCAACCTCGGCGAGTCCTCCTTCGTACAAATTTTTCAGACAGCCATGTTGGACATCATCCAATACATCCAACCAAACGCCCTCTGCTTCTCCGATAACAACGGAATCCACACGTTCCATAACTTCATCCAGGCACATCGTGGCATGGATACCGCCCATAACGACAGGCACACCAAGATTCCGAAAGTGAGCAGCCACTTCATAAGCCCGATTTGCCTGTGATGTAAATGCAGTGATGCCCACCAGGTCTGGTAAAGGCATTGATGTATAGTCCGGCACGCCGAGGTTCTCGTCCATAATTGAAACTTGCCAATGCTTCGGTGTGAGTCCTGCCAGGACCATCAGGCTGAGCGGTTTCCATACACGATAACGGTTCCATCGGCTCTCTTTGACATTGACGATGCTGACTACAGGATTTGAAGGATTAATTAAATATAGTTTCATTGTGCTGGTCTCTTTTTAAAAACTTTTATAATTTAAAGATACTCATTCAATGCTTATAAATGATCAGGTAAATACTATACTTTTTTAATAGTATGAATGGCAAATACAAGAACAAAGGCGCCAAAAGTTGCAGCGAGCAGGCTGTCTGCTAAACCACCCCATATTAACACATCTAAGGTAGGAAGTAAAAAACCGCCAAGTATAGCGCCAACCATTCCTACTACAATATCCGCAAGGGTACCTAATCCTTCTCCCTTCGAGAATCGGCCTACCAGCCAACCCGCAGCTAATCCTATTATAATAAACCATAATAACGGACTCATATATACTCCTTTATGTTTAACGAAACATACCTGTACATGGATTTATTAAACTGAACCCTATTGATTATCCTTTTATCGATAGTAAGACCTCACGTATAGCAATAATTAATGATTGTCCTGAAGGATCCTCTATACACAATTTGGGCGCACCTGTTCTGTACAAATATGCGGTTTCATTATTGTCTGCTAGCGCTACTATAATTAGCGAGGGGAAATTCGCAAGTAAATGACTGCAAATTTTTGGTTCACCATTCACCTTGATCGGTGTCATTATGACGACGTCGACCGATTTTTCTCGGATGGTATATAAGAGACTGATCGGATCGACAACTTCTCCCACAATAGTCATATCCAGTTGGTGCTCAATTATATTGCGAATGATGTCAGATATCATCTTTGGACGGCTTGCTATCATTATTTTAATTTTTTGCATTCAGTACACTCTTTAAAAAATATTTCGATTTTAAAAGTTCAGTTGTTTTTCACTAATTATCTGACAGCTTTGTGAAAATATGAATTGACAATCATTTGTTTTCAGTTCTCCCGGTAAAGCACATATAATTAGCAATCATTCCTTAATTTTTTAGTCTGGCTGAAGCTTCTAAAAATACCTCGCATAGTTCTTTCCATCCCATTTCTATATTTGTTTTTATTTCATTCCATCTTTTATAACTGGCTTGATTAAGCAGTTTTAGTTTAATATCCATACTTTTCTTTTTGGCCTGAATAGCTTCAATATCATGTGTAAAAAATTTCGTCTCTTACCTTTAACCTGATCAGCCTTTGAAATCAATCTATCTAATACCCATTGCCATTGACGTAACTGTATAGTGCTTCTTTAAAGGAAGGATTCGTTTTCCAGGTGGTGGTTCATATTCTAATCGAGTTTCATTAAAACTCCACCACAATTTATTTTATTCCAACTTGTTTAATTATAATTTAGGTCATATAAAAACATATACTATGGACATATATGTTTAAAAATGGTCTAAAATGTGTCTACACTTATATTAGATAACGACAGGATTTAGGAAATAAAAGTACTAGTACTTTTAAAAATATCTAACTCATATTTATGATTAAGCAGTTTTTTATCGCATGCATATTGCACTACTTTCAATGGATTGTGAAGTTTCAGATTAGTGAGAATATTATGGACATGATTTTTTACTATCTGTTTTTCAATAAATACTATACCGTCAGTTTCCCTATTGGATAAACCTTTAGCGACTTTATCGCTGACTTTTACTTCATGCGGAGTGGATTATACTGAACTTTCAGGAATATGTTATCCCGCAACAAGTTTTGCGATTCACAAAAAAGGAATATAATATCATATTGCTCAGTTCGTAAGGAATTCAAGGAGGATTCAAACTTATGTCAAAAAAATTATTACAAAAAAGCAATTGTTCAAAATATAGTGAGATAAGAAATAAAAACGAACTAATACTTTCAACACTGGATGGCTTAACAGAAGGAATAATTATCACTAATGAAAAAGGAAAACTTGTTTACTTTAATGCTGTGGCAACGAGAATTTTAGGCATTGGATTAAAAAACACAACTCTTGACCAATGGACCTCGGTATATGGTTGTTATCACCTCGATGGAATAAGACCCTACCCTGCGGAAAAATTACCGCTGGCCCTGGCAATCAAAGGGGAGAGTA
>JARRPN010000137.1:0-5473 GCA_037382875.1 Calditrichaceae bacterium
GATGATTAATTCATTGCCTATTAAACCTGAAACTTCCGGAGGGAGTGCATTTACAGCATCAGATAAGATCTGATCATCCAGTTTAGCAACAAATTGGTCTGTAATGTGCTGCCACTCATTCCAATGTACTCCGGCCAGTAAACGACCATCCTGATGCCTGGCTTTATAAGTGAGACACACGACATCTGCTTCATCCCTATTATAACCATCAATATCACGATTCGCCCAGCGGCGATCCAGGATATAAGGTACTACCCCATTATAAACTACAAATGAGAAATCCCGGTCACGGGCAATTGGTTTCCAAAATGTAACGGTTGAATCTTCAAAACTTGCCCAGCGCCACTGGTCAGCATGGCGGTCCCAGTCACCTACAAAGATATCCAATAAACGAGCTGTTAAATAAGCTTCTGCATCAATTTTATTTTTTGGTGTTTTATCCAGTCTTTCAGAAAATTTTTCTGAACCGATTATTTTTTCTGAATCTGCAAAACCAGGTTTATCACCCGGCATTTCGTCCGGTCTTACTTCCATCGATCCGAGCATCCCGGCAAAATCCTGTTGAAATTCACCTAACCGATCATCATCAGGCATAACAAAATATTCCGGTTTGGGATGTAATACCCCAAGGCGATCTGCAAGTACATCAACGATTAAAGAACCAAATGGGAGCATTAAACTCACCTGATCCTTACCTAACGTTTCAATAATGGTCCCCCGAAATGCTTTGGGATAACCACGCTCCGGGTACTTATCTACCGAACGGAATACATAAACCTGACCATCAGCTCCTTCAAAACGTAGTGAATTCGTTTGCAACCCTCCGCCTCGTCTAAGCGGTTTTAATCCCCCGGCATAAATATCTAAATTTAATTCCGGAAGTTGAATCGGTGTAATCCATACTTCACGATAACCATACCCAAGAAAAAATTTATGGATAGAACCAGCCGCATAACGATCGGCAGGCACTACGGTAACCATTTTTTGTGATGAATCCGGCTGGGCCATTAGAGTTATTGTCAAGATTATTATTAAGAGAATTGATTTCGAATATAATAATTGTACAGAATGAGTATTAAGCATCAAAATTTTCCCGATATTAAATAACTATTTTCATGATAAACCATATGTAAATAAAAGGATAACTGAAATATAAAAAAATCCACGATTTGAAAAAATAGTATTATAAAATAAGATGAAATTATTGCTAAATTTACAGAATAAACCTATTGCTGATCTTCAAAATATTCAAAGGCATCAATGATATCAAGATAAACACCGTCAAATCCACCGTTAATTATTTTCTTTAAATATGATTCATCATTGCCATAAATTATATTTCGCCAGTCCTGGCTCCAATACTCTACTTTGTAATTGCCCTTCCAATCCGGATTTTCATCTACAATCCAGTATGGCTTGTTACTATTCCAGTTTTCCTGCCAGTAATAGCGGTAGTCTTCAGCTTCACCAATCGACATATAAGCTAATAACAATCGTTGACCGCCGTTTGCTTTTTGCTTCAATTGTGCAATATCTGTTAATGAAAATTCAGTCCCGTCATCCAAGAAATAATCCATGATCAATAAATCATAATTGGTAGCAGTAATTTTATCGATAAAATCTGCTTTAGTAGAAGAACCTGCAGGATTAATTAAGTATAAAAAATTCTTGGCCTGATTAAGTGATACTACAACATTATTATTCTCTGAATAGATTGGTACAGGGTAATCGGGTATATTATACAGTTGACGATTATCTGCTGCAAAAGATACATAGCCGGCAGCATTGTTTTTAGCATATGAATCATCCATATTACTGTGAGTATAACAGTAATCTGTTACTAAAATCACATTACCAGCATCATGAGATTTATCAAGAAATGTCCTCAAATAGTCAGTACTTGATTCAGGTGTCGGCTCGTCATTCTCTATATATCCATAAAATAAGTCCTCTTGTCCATTTCCGTCGATTGCATTTAAATAATAGGTAGCTAAGGCACCGTCTTCTTCCCCTGTGTTTGTAACCAGTTCAATTCCGTTTTGCGGCACAACCAAAAAGGAGCCCTTTATTGATTTTCCATAATTGCTTATGCTGATTACAAAATCCCGCATTTCTTCTTTAAAGTTTATATCATCATAGTTGGCGGATTCATCATCGCTGCATCTGACAATTAACAAAAATATGACCAGAAAATATACCATAAAAATTGGATAAGATTTCATTTAAGGAACCTCCAACCCACAATAATATACAGTTAGTAAATGATATTCTAAATTATATCATTTATTTTAACAGGACGAGTTTCTTTACAGCCTGAAAACCTTTATCGCTTTTTAACTGATAGATATATATCCCACTGGAAAAACCACGGGCATTCCATTCTACACTGTAATTACCTGCCGGTTGTTTTTTACTCACCAGAGTTACCACCTTCTGGCCAAGGATATTATAAATGGATAAATCTATGTATTGTAAGGGCACATCGTGATGTGCCCCTATAGAATATGAAATTGTTGTTGTGGGATTGAACGGATTGGGGTGATTTTGTTCAAGCACAAACGCTGTGGGCAATGTTTCATTTTTCTTCTCTTTGATTGATATGATTACCGAATTTTCTTTTCCCGGTGATCCATGACCAGCAGATGCCACCCAATTTTCCCCCTTCGAATTATCTGAAGATGGATTCATCAATTCCAGTGTCGGACCATTTCCATCCGGTGCTGTCGGCCAGGGTGCAGTATCATCATAGGTAAGTGAATCGATAATTTGTCCTGCATCATCTGTAAGCTTAATGAATTCTCCGGAACCGCTTAAACCAAATCCCATTTTTCCAATGTAATTATTAACTGCAGGAAACCGATCTGTAAAGGCAGTGTCATTTTCAACCAATACAAGATACTGCTCTGATTCTATTATCGTACTATCTGGAATGATAAAAGAATGACCAATCCCACTGTCAGTAAAAATCCAATTACTCAGATCAATAGGTTCAGTACTATTATTATATAGTTCAATCCAGTCTCCCGAATCAAACAAGTCTGAAGAATTATAATTAATTTCATTTATAACGATACCGCTGCTGTTTGTAGTATCTATTGAAAAAGTGGCTGTTAAATTTGTTTCTTCACCTATATTGAGTTCCAATGCACCGGCACCGGATGATACAGAACCGGACCAACCATCAAATTTATAACCAACTTTAGAAATGGCTCTGACATGGACAACATTATCCTGAAAATATGTTCCATCCCATGGCATTTCATCCCCTTCCAAGCGAAGTGTATTAAGCTTTATCGATCCACCGGTTGTTGCGTTAATCGTTAAAAAACCATCTTCTCCACAATCAAAAAAATCACGGACATGATCTCGTAAGTAAGCCGGACGATTCTCAGCAAATGGTATTAATTTTTCCTCAATATTTTCACCCGAAAGCCCCCATCGGTTTCTGTGCCGGGAAATTTCAGAGGAAATGTGATCTGCTAGTGTATTAATCACTTCAACTACACGCTCACTTTTAAAATTTGTATTCAACAAATCCGCAACTTGATTTATAAATCGATTTCTTATAATAGGATTTTCAACTAGTTTACGTTGAAGTAATGTTGGCCATGGCTTTTGGGTGTATCGTGTTTCTGTTGGAGCAAACATGAATGCTATATGATCTTCCCATTCGCCATGCCCATAGAGGCCAAAACCGAATTCAGTCCCAAAAAGGATCCAGCGCCATTTACCGGAAGGGCTCCGTTCCCGCCAGAACTTTATATTTGTGGCAGGCCAATCCATATTATCATAATAAGCCTGGGCCGCAAAATAGAGGATACATTCATCTAAATCAATCGCTGAATCAACATAGGCATAAGCAGTCTCCGTTGTCATATCATTACTGCTGATAAAATCAATCAATTGCTGGTAACCCAGAGAATCGCCATGAATCACTTCCTTATTGTTCTCCAGCATATCGATATTATCCGGATCAACGCCATGCCTGTTTGCTATATAATGCTCATTGATTTTCTCACGGATATTGTAAATTCCCCAATACTCACCATTAATGAAAGAAGTTGCCGGACGATACTCAAGATAATCAATATCCAGATCCTTTACGAGGATCTGCATTATTGCATCACGAATATGCGTATACTGCCAGTCATTTCCAGCATTTCTAAGAACGAATCCTTTAAATGTGGTGAGTTCAAAATCAGGAAAAAGCGGATATTCTATCTCTGAAACGCCATAATCATTTTTAAATTTTACAGCAATGGATTTCTGATCCCAATTCGCGCTTTGGCTGCCATAAATTTCGATCCCGCAATTTTCTGAGAATCCCGGACTTTTATCATCTTCAAAAAATTCCACATGCGCCGGACGTTCCCAATCCATTGTAAAATTAGGATAAATACCCGAATCCGGATCAAAAAGATTATAATAATCTGAAGATAAAGAAATAACCGGTAAGTCCGTATCCTCATCGATAAAATAGGTATGATGCACCATTGGACCGGGCAGGTAATTTTCTTTTACACTGATAGCTTTCAGCACAGAAGTCTGAGTAATATTGATCGCTGTAGAATATTCGGTTGAATTAGTATCTGGATCATTACCATCGAGCGTATAAAAGATACGGCTGTCTCCTGCAGAGAGCTCTAAAGATACTGATGTCGAATAAAATCCGGCTGGTTGTGAAACCGATACGGTATCGGCAAAACCTTCAAAATTGATGCCCGTATTTGTAACACCCGGGGTTGGCTCCTGCAGAATCCAGGGAAGTGATCCATCGCTAATTCTCGCATAGGATATATCGGAAATTTGAGTAGGCAAATTCACCTGATCCAGAATGGTACCACTGGTATCGCTTAACATAATCTGCTCACCCGATGCGCTTATTTTGAAATTCGCATGCAGATAATCACCATAGCGATCTTTATCGGAGGCAAATATTACTAAGTATTCACTGGGATTAATAGTAACACTGTCTATTATCCATTTTTGAGTATTTAATGTGTCGTCGCTTAGTCCATAACCCGACAAATCAATTGATTCAGGACCTGTATTATAAAGTTCAATCCAGTCCGGATAATCACCATCTTCATCGGTTAAAGTAATCTGGTTAGAAGCCATAATTTCATTTAATACGATATTCTGACAAAAGACAATTTGTACGGATAATACTGTAAAAATTAAAAGAAATCTCAACATTATATGGTGCTCCATTAATTCAATATTAATATTAAAAAATATATGACATATCCAATATTTATACAATTATATTATCTGTATTAAATTGGAAAATATAAGCAATATGACTCAAAATGAAAGCAAATAGAAAGACAGAAAAATAAAGAAGATGGGGATATCTAATGAATATCTTTGTTTGAATTGCACTATCCTATATTTTCAGGTGGGAGATACCAAGGATGATTATTAATAATATATATGTCTGCCCTTGTTGTTTTTTGAAAATCAGTGTTCAAAA
>JARRPN010000137.1:5496-8903 GCA_037382875.1 Calditrichaceae bacterium
CTTCACTAACCAACAGGAGTATTTGATTATATATACGATTCAGTAATAAGAATTTCTCAATATTATTTTGGTTTTTTTAAGAATGTCTTATTGGGAGTATTCTAATAAGATTTATTGCATGATAAGAGTTGAAGATTATCTTAAAGAGGACACCCCATATTGAACTGAACTATTTATATTTTTCAAATGTTAAGAGTTAAAAAGAGAGTAATCTAGAAATTACTTCGTCATTTCTTTTTCAAGTCCACTGGGTCCTGTTGGTGCAATATCCTTAAATACCCAGCGCAGGCCACGACTGTAACCTTCTGATTTAACTCCGGAGTGACGCTCGCCTTCAATGGTATAGTTTAATAAAGCCATATCCTTATAATTTCTTTTAGAAAGCGCTTCCTGGAATTTCACAATTGGCTGTCGAAATGGTTCATACTCATCTCCGCCCTGTGAAAGAAATAATCGAACCGGAAAAAAATTACTCTTTTCTGCATAGGCTTCATCAATTTTAAACATATAGCCACTATCCCAGTCCACTGCCGGGCTTATTGAAATAAATCTATTAAAAAGTTCCGGCTTTTCATACATGACATATAAGGTGAATAAACCTCCCAATGAATTTCCGGAGATTGCCCGTTCACCTTTTTTTGTACGGAAATTGGAGTTAATATAAGGAATCACTGTCTCTTCAATAAACTTTAAAAATTTTGGTCCATCACCCGTAGTTGAATTATTACCACCTACTTTAGTTGGTGTCAGATCACGGGCACGTAGTTCCCCGTAATTTGCATCTTCACCCGGGTATGAAAAGCCGACCATAATAAGTTCAGGAAGGACATTATCATAAACCAGTTGTCCATGAATTGAATTAAGCAGAGGCATATCCCAGTATGCATCCATAAAATACAAGACCGGATATTCCTTATCAGGATAATTTTCATAACTGCCTGGAAGAAATATGATCAATTCATGATCGCGCCCGGTCAGTTCTGATTTCATTTGTACTATATGAGTATTTGTTAAAGTGAAATGTTGTTTTTCTTTAGTTGTACAGGAATAAAGAAAAATAATTAAAAGACTGAAACAAATTGCATATTTAACAAACTGACTAGCTTTCATTTTTTGTCTCCTTTGTTATTTGCATAACAATATCTTTCGGCATATAAGTCTTTTTACATATTTCATCAGCAGAAAACCCTTTATTATGAAATCGCTTAATAACCAATTCCATTGGTTCGCCAATTTCTATAATATGTCCATCCGGATCATAAACACGCATGGCCCGCTGACCCCATGGATGTTCGAGGATTTTATGAATAAATTCGATAGAATTCTCAACTAATCTTTTAAGCATAATTTCCAGTTCGTCGGTTTCAAAATATAGCTCATAGCTATTTGTTTTAAAAGTCACAGGGTATTTGGCAGGCTCGCCCAATAATTCCTGAAAATGTCCTTTTAAATGAATGGCAAAGTCACCTTTGAATGTAACATTTTCTCCAAAATCATAAAGCACTTCCTGTTTCAATATATTTTTATAGAAATGTCTTGATCGTGATATATCTTCAACACAAATCAAGGGACAAACAAATTTTAACATAAATCAATATCCATTATACGGCTATTTATTTGATCTTTCTAAAAATTTATTCCGGTTCGATAAAAAATCTTTATAAACCTGGTAGTGCTCTGTATCTTCATACTTAACGGTCTGCACCGGAGTTTGATCAAAGCTGTAAATCTTTGCATCTGGACAAGCCAGTAAAATTGGTGAGTGAGTTACCATGATAAATTGTGCATGACCGGCCTGGCTATTTTCCCTGATAATATTCAGAAATTCCAGTTGAGTTTTTGGTGAAAGCGCTGTTTCCGGTTCATCGATTAAATAGATGCCTTCCAGTTTATATCGGCTGCGAAAGTATGACATCATCGACTGACCATGCGATTGTGTGACAAGCGATTTACCGCCAAAATAAGTCAATTGTCCCGGATCCATGGAAGCCCAGGTATCCAGAATATTAGCAAAATCCTTGAAAATATCCGAGCCGAAAAACGCCCCAGGTACCCTTCCGTTAGCCCATTCCAATTCAATATAATGATGCAACAGTTTTTCATAGCGATTGTATTGATATCGTGTTACCTGAGAAGATCGCCAGATGTGAATTCCACAGACATGAGCCAGCGCTTCCAGCAAGGTTGACTTACCACTGCCATTCTCACCGACAAATAAAGTAACAGGTGTATCAAATGTGATTCTCTTCGTTTGATGAAATACCTGCAGGTTAAACGGGTAATGCTCCTGAGTCGGATACTTTTCAGAATTCAATGTCACGCTTTTAATATGCATATCGTATCTATTTCCTATAATCTTCTGGGAGACAATTAAATAATAGATTGAATACAGATCAATTTAATTTTAAATATAGTTAGATAGTTGTAGTAATTTTTTTGCCGGAAAATCACTTATAACCAGCGCCTGGTTTTCTTTTTATATTCCAACCAGCTATCGCCAAATGTTTCAGCCAGCATTTTTTCTTCATTTTTAATAAAAAGTACATTGATCAGGACAGTAAATAAAATCACTACTACGTAAGGTGTAACTGATCCCAAAAATATGCTGATACCGATAAGAACCAGAACCATACCCAAATACATGGGATTCCTGCTGATTTTAAACACACCGGTTGTAATGAGAGAGGAAGATTCCTCAAACGGTTTGACCGTGGTTTTATTTAATTTAAATTCTCTATCCGCCATCAAATTTAGAACAGCACCGATAATGACCGGAATAATCCCCAATAGATTCCATGGAAAAGAGATAATATTTTTAACCGGTACAATAAAATGTATCAGAATAATTAAAAAAATTGATGAATTAAAATAGGTTGGTGGAAGTGGTTTTCTTTTTTCCATAATTGATCCGTTACAGTAATAATTATTGTAATTTTCAATCCAGCCAAACAGCCATTTCTCCAGGTCCACGATGTGACCAGGCGTAATAGGGAATGAGCATCAGTTTTCTTTTCTTTCCGGATTTATCTGCTGCTACCCCACTGATACTCATAATACCGCCCAGCAAATCATTTTGATAATGAGCATTAAATTCAACATTTTCCGGGATTACCAAGCTGAACACATCATTTTTATTATCAGTGCCTTCAGCACAGAATACTATTGGTCCTCGTGTTATTGAAACCTTGCCCTGATCGTCTTTAACCAATTCATGCGCTTTCACCTGGCGAACCGGCATTGGAAAATTAATCTCAAGTACATCATTTTTATTCCACTTTCTGTTGACAACAGCGTAGCCTTCATTCATTTCAAAGGGTACAGATTTGCCGTTCAGAAGAATTGAATAATCATACTGGTCATCGTGAATAAATTTATATAAATCACTTGGTACCGGTTTACCGGTTACC
>JARRPN010000138.1:0-3155 GCA_037382875.1 Calditrichaceae bacterium
GCCGACCGGATCACGCTCCAATTCCATTACGGAAAGTGCATCGGTACGGCACAGTCACTAGCCGGCGGCTTAATATTGGCCATTAATGTCCTAGCAATTATAGCCTTTATACTATACGCTAATCGTTACAACTTTTATCTAAACAAAGTGCTTTATTGTTTTAAATCTATATGTTTATAGCTGGAATACTGACAACATTTCTATTGTTTAGAATAATAAACTTAAATTGTATCGGAGTATTAATAATTGCACAATCCCGATCTTGATAAACAGCATAAGGCATTACTCAAAATTTTAAAAACCAGATTTGAGAATAACCTAAGCCGCCATCGTGATCTCGCATGGTCTAAAATAGAAGAAAAGCTGAAGACAAATAGTAACAAACTGAGATCACTCAATGAAATGGAAATAACCGGCGGTGAACCAGATGTTGTTGGATATGATAAGAATACGGATGAATATATCTTTTATGATTGCTCTGTAGAAAGCCCTACAAGACGTAGAAGTCTTTGTTATGATCGTGAAGCGCTTGAATCAAGAAAACAACATAAACCAAAAAATAATATTATTGATTTGGCTAGTAGCATGGGCATCGAGATTCTAACAGAAGAACAATATCGGGAACTTCAGAAACTTGGAAAATTCGATATGAAAACATCGAGCTGGGTGAAAACACCGGCAGAGATCAGAAAACTTGGTGGAGCTATATTCTGTGATCGCCGCTACAATACTGTTTTTACTTACCATAACGGTGCAGAATCTTACTATGCAGCCAGAGGTTTTCGCGGCTCATTAAGAATTTAAAACTTACAAAATTTATTCGTTAGATTTTTACAATTAATTCTATTTTTAAAATTTGCAGTATTTATCGTAGAACTTAAATTTTTGAATAAATATCAATGCCTACCTTAATAACTAACATCCGTTAATGAATAGCTTCCAATACTTTTTCTTCCTCATTAATTGCATTATTAGATAATGCCATGGCTGTTTCCACAAGGGCCAGATGTGAATAAGCCTGAGGAAAGTTTCCTAGTAATTGTTTGCTATCAAAATCGATATCCTCGCTAAAAAGCCCCACATGATTACTATAGGATAATAACCTTTTAAACATTCTAGTAGCCTTCTTCTTTTCGCCTATCTGGTTCAAACTATTGATCATCCAGAATGTGCAAATTGTAAATGATGATGATGGTATACCAAAATCATCTTCATTTTTGTATCGATACATTAATCCATCTCTGGATAACTCTTTTTCAGTTAACAAAACGGTAGAGACGTATTTGGGATCTTTTGCATCAATAAAACCATAGGATTCCATTAATAAGTTAGCCGCATCTAAATCTTTTGAACCATATGCTTGAACGAAGGCACCCCGTTCATCATCCCATGCATTTTCATAGATATCTTTTCTAATTTGAGTAGCTAATTTAGTCCATCCGGGAATATATTCAATTTTATCAATTAGGTTTGCAATTTTTACGGCCCTGTCCACAGCTACCCATGATAAAATTTTAGAGAAGGTAAAATGTTTATGAGAACTTCTAAATTCCCATATACCCCTATCTGTTTTCTTCCAGTTTTTACTCACAGTACGAATAATACTTCTTGTAATTGTCCAGAGAGCTTCACTTTTTTCAACCGTAAGATCAAATAACTGAAATTGCTGATACAATACATCCATCAAAATACCGTATATATCATTTTGCTTTTGTCTGTAGGCATCATTACCAATTCTTACTGGTTTGGAATTTTTAAATCCATCTAGGTGATCCAGAATTTTTTCAACTAATCTTTTTTCTCTGTTAATGCCGTACATTATTTGGATTTTTTCTGCCTTATCCGGAATAATATCTATAATAAAATTAATATAGCGCTTAGCTACATTTATATGCCCCAAGTTACTCATTACCTTAACAACCATAGAAGAATCTCTTAGCCAGCAAAAACGATAATCCCAGTTTCGTGTTTCACCAATCGTTTCAGGAATTGATGTGGTTACTGCAGCAAGAATAGCACCAGATTTCTGATAGCTTAATAATTTAAGCATCAGCGCACTACGACTAATTTCATCATCGTATTCAGAAAATTTCTTTGTTAATTCAGCCCAGTTTAACCAATATACTTTTGTTCGCTGCAATTCCAAGTTAATCCTGTGCTGACTTTGTTCCAGAATCTTCTGATTATAGCTGAGAAGAATAAAAGCATCTTCAGTCAATTCAATGCTATCACCTGAAACCACGGTATGCTTATCAAGATTCGTATAAAGATACAGCGAATCATAAATTCCATTTACAGTATAACTTTTAATATAATGTTCCATAATTTCAGTTTTTGTCGACATGGCAGCATATTCAAGCTTTGGATTATATTCAATTTTAAATTTGGGTTTTCCGTAAATATGTTTTATATAGCGAATAATATCAGGAGGTGCATGATATTCGTTTTCATCTTTATACCTGGGCATAAAATCGAGAACCTGAAAATGATTACTTCCCTGCCTAAAGTCAGTACAAAGAATATTTGTATTTCTTAAATAGTATTGTGATATCTTATAGTCCGGATCAACTATGAAAGCAAAATGTCCGCCTTTTTCAGCATCCAGCAATTTTGCAAAAACAGATGATTCATCAAATTTAGGTAAACAACACCAATCAATCGAACCTTTAGAAGAAACCAATGCAGCACTTGTACAGTTACCAATGACTCCGTAATCAAGATTATTCATTTACATACTTTCGTAAAAATGTAAGATTATTGCATTTATTTTGTATATTACATGCGTTGCACGCTCAAACTGGCTTTTAATTATACAAAATTGAGGCGTTATGATCAATACAATTATCGTATCAAATAGACTACCATTACAATTATCGATAGAAAATAACCAGTTAAAAGCCATTCCGAGCGTCGGTGGTTTAGCAACGGGATTAAAATCGGTTCATCAAAAAGGCAATAGTCTGTGGATCGGCTGGCCGGGGATTGCCAATGAAGATATACCTGAAAAGAACATAAAAAAAGTAGATAATATTATTAAAAATGAAAATTGTTATCCGGTGTATCTTAGCAGTAAAGAATTAGAATTATTTTATGATGGATTCAGTAATAAGACAATATGGCCTCTTTTTCATTATTTTACTCAATTTGCATCTTTT
>JARRPN010000138.1:3215-5822 GCA_037382875.1 Calditrichaceae bacterium
ATATAAAACCTGGAGATCAGTTATGGATACACGATTATCAATTACTTCTCGTTCCGCAAATGGTAAAAAAACAAAGACCTGATGTTCAGATTGGCTTTTTTCTGCATATTCCATTTCCATCATTTGAAGTATTTCGTATCCTGCCCTGGCGAAATGAAATTCTGGAAGGTTTGCTGGGTTCAGATCTGATTGGATTTCATACCTATAATTATGAAAGGCATTTCTTTAGCTCTGTCAGACGACTTTTAGGTTACGATATTAATTTTAATCAGATCAATCTTAAAAGTCGGATTGTATTAGCAGATACCTTCCCAATGGGTATTGATTATGATCATTTTCATGAAGCTGCTATATTACAACAGCAAAGATCTATTAAAGATAAATCAAGCATTCAGCAGGAATTGGATAAACACTTATTACTCGTGCCGGATATAAAACTAATACTTTCTATCGATCGATTGGATTATACTAAAGGCATAGCACCCCGGTTAGAAGTATTTGAATACTTTCTGAATAAATATCCTGAATACATGGAAAAAGTGACTTTGGTTATGTTAACCGTTCCATCACGATCGGATGTAGAAGAATATCAACAAATGAAAAGTGAAATCGATGAATTAGTAGGACGAATAAACGGAAAATATTCAACGATAAACTGGACCCCAGTCTGGTATTTTTATCGTTCACTACCATTTGAAAATCTTGTAGATCTTTACACCACTTGTGAGGTTGCCTTGTTAACACCGATCCGTGATGGTATGAACCTGGTTGCAAAAGAATACATCGCTTCACGTATCGACAAAAAAGGTGTATTAATCATAAGTGAAATGGCCGGCGTAGCCCATGAAATGAGCGAAGCACTGATCATAAATCCAAATAATTTTGAAGAAATTTCTGATGCACTCAATCAAGCGCTTTGTATGCCTGAGGACGAACAAATAGAACGTAATACCATAATGCAGAATAGACTTAAACGATACAATGTGGAAAAATGGTCTGCAGATTTTTTAATGGCACTTGGTAAAGTCAAAGAGTTAAAGAATAAGTCGGTTTCAAGAAAAAACCGGAGGATGCTTATCCGGATAGTGAATTGTATAAAATGTTAGATATGTTAGCAGAGGAGAAAAATAATCACTTAGTATTAGTCAGCGGACGTGATAAAGATACATTCAATAAATGGTTTGGAACCCGCGATTATTATTTAATTGCTGAACACGGTGTCTGGATGAAGAATCCTCAGGAAGAATGGCAACTGATTGAACTCATGCAAACTGAATGGATGGAATCTATTAAACCAATTATCGAATACTATATTGATAGGACACCCGGTACTTTCATGGAGGAGAAAAAATACTCATTAGTCTGGCATTATCGAAAAGCTGATCCAGAATTGGGGACTCTGAGAGCCAATGAACTTAAAGATGAATTGGGTAGTTTTATTGCTAATCATAATTTAGAGATATTGGAAGGAAAAAAAGTTGTTGAGGTCAAAAACAGTGGATTCAACAAAGGGCGGGCAGCCATTCGGTTAATACAACAGGAATCCTATGATTTTATCATGGGGATTGGAGATGACTGGACTGATGAATACCTTTTTGAAGAGTTGCCAAAAGAGGCATTAACTATCAGAGTTGGTTTACATAACACGTTTGCTAAATATAATTTTGAATCTTATGATGAAGTCCGATCTTTCCTTAAAAAGCTCAGCCAATATTAAAACTCGTTTAAAATATAATATTCAAAACTTAATTGTTGGCTATGTCCATTAGCTTGTTTACTGTATTCCAATTTCTGGTAGTCGCGGCGGTGTGATAGAATTGTAACATGCATTTTTTTAATATCCGTATTATCCTTTTTTAAAAAGGGATTTTTCGCAATCAGATTCTTCCAATATTCCTTTGATCGGATTATTACACTTACTTCATAGCTAAAAACTTTACGGATTTTAGCTGAGATTAGATTAGCAAGTTTTGACTCATCATTTTCGTTACTGGAAAAAACAACATTACCACTCTGTATATAGGTCGATACATTTTCAAACCCAAGAGATTCATACAGAGATTTTAATTCTCTCATTTGAATTTTCTTTTGTCCACTAACATTTATGCCACGAAGAAGTGAAATATAAACAGACATGTTGTTTCCATTGCTATTATTAGAGTAGTTGGTAATTAAAAATAGCAAACGGGAAATTAGAATTAACTATTCCTGAGGTTTTTCTGCTTCGACTTCCAGCCGTACCATTTTAATTTTTATAGTGCCATCCGAATCTGTCGGTTGTTTTTGGATATATCGATCGGCAAGATCACTTATGAATTTATCTCTCTCAGTTTCCGGAATACGTTGGGTGTAGGGCAGCCAGGTTGTCCGAATCCATCCTTCCAAAGCATCTTTATTTGGATGAGTCATTATTTTAGGAATCAGTTCAACACGTTTTATTAAAAAACCAGTTTCAGAAAGCCAGCTTTTGTATTCATCAATACCATGAAATCCATAAGGAAACTCAAAATCCATAAAATAAGAATTCCATTTATCTTCCAGTTTCATTTCATCCAGTATAGCTAGAATGTCTGCAGCATTACCTTTTCCACCCATCTGTAATAATAT
>JARRPN010000138.1:5919-14190 GCA_037382875.1 Calditrichaceae bacterium
TTTTTTAATACTGGACGGTGATCAATCACCCAGTGTAACACAGCATTCGAAAAAACAAGATCAAATTGGTTAGAAAATGCAAACGATCGGGCATCGCCAATTTTAAAACTAAGATTTGGGTATTGTGTCTTCGGGAAATTTGTCTGAGCTAGCTTGATCATCGAGGCTGAATTATCTATACCAGTTATTTTACCATCTGCAATTTTGGCTGCAATTTCGGCTGTTACTTTCCCGTCGCCGCAACCGATATCAAGAATGTGTTCATTCCCCTGTAAATTTAACTTTTCAATAAGCTCCCTGGCCCATTTCTGCTGATTAGCTGACTGCTGTTCATAGTCTTTCGCATCCCAGGAATAAGAAGTAGATTCATTCATTTTTAAAATACCTGATTTAATATTCTAAATTTTTTAATCTTATTTTAATTGGAATGAACGGTATATAGTAAATCAGAATTTAATATACTAACAGGCGAAATTACATTCTCATTAAACGGGGGATTATTACCATAGCGTTCTTTTATTTTTTCTTTAACAATTGGATGGCTTAAATCAAAATCTTTTAATTTTTGTAAGTGACCAATTTCTATTCCCGTCGACTGCTTGTAAATTTTCCAAACCAATTCAGAACAATAGATTCGCTCATCCGACCACTCAAAATAAATATCGTAGTTTTTCCCATTATATTCTTCACTAATCTGTCTCATTTCCTTTAAAACAGAATCGGTCAGGATAGAGTCGCGATTTATTAGCCGCTAGACAACATATTGGTCATTTTCTCCTCTTTCTATCCATACATCAAGAGGAGTCAATTTAACAGGTTGGACAGCCTCATAAACAAAGTAATTATCATCCTGTTTGTAAATAATACCAACATGGCTGTATTTGGATTTGGTTGCAAGCTGAAGAGCTTTGCTTTGTGATGAGGATGATATCTGAAAAATGATATCACCATTCTGAAAGCCATTAAATGAACTAGCAGAATATATAATTCCAATTAATAATAAATATATTATTCTCATGGAATTTAATATAGGTAATTAATTAAAATGCAGCCAATCATATTTCTTCAAGGAAATAATCTCAAAAAAACCGGTTTACTCTCTGTGGCCTCTGTGGTAAAAAGAATTATTTATTGGATAAGGTTTCTAAGAAAAGATTCCGTTCTGGCACCCAGATTAAATGATTTGATCTTTTGTTCTTCTACGAGAATTGTCGCTGGCGTACCCATTACACCGAAAGCACGGCCGATATCCATATCGGTTGTCAGATTAATTTTGTGAATATTTTTAAATTCTTTTTTAAGACGATCAATCACCGGTGTCATTGGTTTACAGGCAGCGCAACTGTTCGTGTAAAAATATACCAATAATTTTCTCCCGGATTGAATATCTTTGCCCAATTTCCCTTTCACGCCATTAATAACTTTACCCTTTTTAAATACGGCACTTAGTCGAATGTATAACTGCATCACTACAAATAAACCGGCTATGGCTAAAACGATATATAAAATAGTTTCCATACTTTTCCTTTAATTCTTGCGCTTAATTGTAATCTTAAATCTTAAATAATTTAATCCCGTTTATCCTGAGTCAATCATTGGGAATTTATTCGAACGGATTTTAATGCTTTTATCTGGATACATCCATCTCTTCTTTGTTCTCTTTCTTCTTCCCCGGCCAGCCTAGCAGTAAACCAGCACCTTCCACTGTTACATCCGATATAATAATAATATGCATAGCCTGCAATCAAACCTATAAAACCAAATAGCCCCAGTTTAACCCATTTATTTGAAAAGAAACTCATAATCACCCTACTTTGTTTTACTACCCACCACATCATTTAATCTTGTCAGTATTTCATCCAGATTTGACAGACCTTTATCACGCACTTTCGCTTCCAATGTTCCCCAAACCGGTTCCCCACAGAGGATACATTGAACACCCATTTCCTGCATCGGACCGATGGTTTCGGGATATTTTTCTACAATATCTTCAATCAGCATGTCACCAGTTATTGGCATAACAAAAATTTATTCTAGTTTAATTCCATTGTTATTTCATCAATTAGATGCGGTGTTTTTAAATAGGGGTCATCAATTTTCAGTTTTGCCAGGATTGGAGCCGGGGCCAACTGAAAAAATAGTTTAGCTGATACTGTTTTTATACCTTCCGGTAATGCATAATTGATTTTACGAACTTCTCCGGGTTTTAATCGGGATTCATGACCAACTTTAACAGCCCGCCATGGCGGTGATGGCATATTATCTTTTTCATCCGCAAACATGCGGGCGAAAACCGCCTTCTTATCTTCAGCAACCGGATTTTTATGCCAATTTTGGTACACAATTTTACCTTCCTGGTTTAAACCGATGACTTTTAAAATGACCATACGTAATGGCGTTCCAGTTGGATAACTGTGTGGTGTTTTTGAATTGTCAACCGCAATGATTAATTTATTTTCCTTTACTTCAGCAGAAAGTTTAAGTGAACCTTTTAAAAAGTCTTTACTATGCGGACCTGAAAAAGTATGGGCATGCATATCAGAAGCGGAATCACTTTCAGCGGATTTATATCCTTTAACTTTAGGCATATGGCAGCTTTGACAATTACTCTGACTCTCACTCTGATTATAGAATTCATCTCCAGTGGTGCATATGGCTACCTGGTTTGGATTGGTTAATTCCGCATGACATTGCATACATAGTTTTTCATTTTCAAAATGGCTACGTTCCTTAACTATGTGAAAATCAGATAAATCATTATCGTTGGCTGCATATTTCATTGATGAAAATTTTGGTTCCATATGAAGACTATCAATCGAATGGCAATAGAGACAATCCACTGATCGTTCACGAACTTCCTTTGTAACCAAAATTGTATCGCTCAAATAAAAATATGGGGTATGACAGTTTTTACACTTTTTGGTAATCTTACCCTGTGTATCTTCTTTTGCCCATTCATACATACCACGATAAAGAACGTCTTTATCCAGAGTAGAGAGCGCATGCATGGATGACTGCCATTGTTGAGCAATCTCATCGTGACAGGCTGCACAATCGTCCACAGTTTCCAGTGTGTAGTCTTCTGCAAATATCATAGAACTTATTAAAATAAATGATAAAATTTTAATAATATACATGGTTATCCCTTTCAAATGGTTTGATATAAAATAACCACGAAAACAAATCAACAGCAAGCATTTTATAAATAAATCATATATCGAGGGCAAGGAAACACATCATTGTCATTCCCACACGTGGTTAGCGGGAATCTAGTCTTTTTTAGAATGGATTCCCGATAGAAGAATTCGGATATGACACTGTTCAGCAACCAGCTTCCGCAGGAATGAAAAGCATAGTGTTCCTCTTCTAAGAACTAAAATTCAGGAAAAAAACAATCATATAAAAAAAGGGGAGTTGAACTCCCCTTCAATTTGCTATTTATTCTGTAATTTATTCCACGCCTTAATACCACCCAGCACATTTACAGCATCATAACCATGTTCAAGCAAAATGCGGGTTCCGGCACGGCTGCGATTTCCACTTCGGCAGTACACAATAATTTCCTTATCCTTGTAAGGCTGCAATTCGGAAACACGATTTTCCAGTTCACTTACCGGAATAAGTTTGGCTCCGTCAATATGACCAAGCGGTCCATTAAACTCGCCTTCGGTTCTGACATCCAGAATTACAAGATTTGAATCAGCTTTGAGCTTTGCCTGTAACTGACTGACATCAATTGAAGGCAGATCTTTATCACCTGCGCTGCAGGAAAATATAAAACCCAGCAAGAACATAAGACTAAAAATATATTTCATTTCCATAATATCTCTCATTTTAATAATCTTTCTATACTGAACTATTTATTAACAAATTTAATTTCATCTTTGTCTGCTTTTATTAAGATTTTTCCTCCGGATGTTAATTTACCGGCAATCAATTCCTTGGCTAATTCATTAACTATTTCTTTCTGCATCAACCGTTTCAGCGGACGTGCACCAAATGCCGGATCGTATCCACGTTTTACAATGAGATCCATCGCATCATCCTGCAGTTCCGTATTTATCCCCTTTTCGCTTAGCATTTTTTGAATGAGGCTGAACTGCAATCGCACAATATCTTTTAGCGCTTTCGAATCAAGTGGATGGAACACGATGATGTCATCAATACGGTTTAAAAATTCCGGACGCAGATTCTGCTTCAATAAATCCATCACATTGGTCTTGATTTCTTCATAAGCTTTTTCAGCTTCGGTATCGCTCAGGCTTTCAGAACGTTCACGAATATAGGAAGCACCCAGATTCGACGTCATAATAATAATGGCATTTTTAAAATTAACAACCCGGCCTTTATTATCAGTTAACCGGCCATCATCCAGCACCTGAAGCAAAATATTAAACACTTCCGGATGGGCCTTCTCAATTTCATCCAGTAGTACTACTGAGTACGGTTTGCGCCGAACCTGTTCCGTCAATTGTCCACCTTCTTCATAGCCCACATATCCCGGTGGTGATCCGATTAACCGTGATACGGAATGCCGCTCCATATATTCCGACATATCGATGCGAACCATAGCTGATTCATCATCAAATAAAAACTCGGCCAAAGCCCGTGCCAGTTCCGTTTTACCTACACCTGTTGATCCCAAAAAGATGAAGGATCCGATAGGTTTATTCTGATCGCTTAAACCTGCCCTGGAACGACGCACTGCATCTGCAACAGCTTCGATAGCTTCCTTCTGGCCGATAACACGATGACTAATACGGTCTTCCATTTTCAACAATTTATCTTTTTCACTTTCCAGCATGCGATTTAACGGTATACCTGTCCAGCGTGAAACGATTTCAGCAACATCCTCATCATCCACTTCCTCTTTCAACATCTGTTTACTGGACTGGAGTTCATGCAGGTATTTATTCTTCTTAGCGAGTTCTTCTTCTGCCTTTGGAATCAGGCTGTAACGAATTTCAGCTACCCGGTTTAAGTCACCTTCCCGTTCCAGTTTTTCCATCTCTGTTTTATATTCATCAATTTTAGTTTTATATTGACGAATAGCCTGAATGGCATCTTTTTCCGCCTGCCATTGGGTTCTTAATTCCTGCGCAGTTTCCTTAAGATTGGCAATATCTTTTCGGACATTTTCCAGTCTTTCCTTTGATTTGCTGTCTTTTTCTTTCTTTAAAGCAACGGTTTCAATTTCCATCTGTTTAATGCGGCGTTCTATGTCATCCATTTCTTCCGGCATGGAATCAATTTCGATACGCAATTTGGAAGCTGCTTCATCTATCAGGTCAATCGCTTTATCCGGCAGAAAACGATCGGATATATATCGATCCGAAAGCACGGCTGCTGACACCAATGCAGTATCCTGAATACGCACACCATGATGCACCTCGTATTTTTCCTTTAAGCCACGCAAAATAGAAATAGTCTCATCAACGCCCGGCTCGTCAACCATAACCGGTTGGAATCGTCTTTCTAAAGCAGCATCTTTTTCAACATGCTTGCGATATTCATCCAGAGTCGTTGCACCCACCATATGCAGTTCACCACGGGCTAATGGCGGTTTAATCATATTGGACGCATCGACAGCGCCTTCTGCAGCACCTGCCCCGACAATAGTATGCATCTCATCAATAAACAGAATAACCCGGCCATCCGATTCAATCACTTCTTTAAGAACAGCTTTCAAACGCTCTTCAAATTCACCGCGAAATTTCGCACCGGCGATAAGAGAACCCATATCCAGAGTTATTATGCGTTTATCTTTTAAATTCTCCGGCACATCGCCGCTGGTAATACGGTGCGCTAAACCTTCCACCACAGCCGTCTTTCCCACGCCCGGTTCTCCAATTAATACCGGATTGTTTTTAGTTCTACGGGAAAGCACCTGCAGCACACGGCGAATTTCATCATCACGGCCAATAACCGGATCCAGTTTGCCACGCTTAGCCAAATCGGTTAAATCACGACCATACCGCTCTAATGCCTGGTATTTGGCTTCCGGATTCTGATCCGTTACACGCTGATTACCACGAATTTCCTGCAGAGATTTTAGAATCATATCTTTCGTTAGTCCAAACGAATGCAGAATTTCCGCAGCCTTTCCTTTCTTTTCACTGCTCATAGTAATCAACAGATGTTCACTACTTATGAATTCATCCTTTAAAGCCTGTGCTTCTTTCCAGGCCTCATTCAGCATAGTCTGACTACGGGGACTTAAATAAGCCTGGCCTGTTCCACCGCCATATACCTTTGGAATCGTTTTTAAGTGATCCTCAAGTTTTCCCTTTAACTGGTCAGCAGGAACCCCAAATCTCTTGATAGTAGCGGTAACCACCCCATCCGGATCGGAAATCAGAGCATACAGAATATGTTCCGGTTCAATCTGCTGATGATTATATTCCTGCGCCAGCTGATTTGCCTCGGCCAGCGCTTCCTGAGTTTTTATAGTAAGTTTTTCAATATTCATTGTAATCTCCTTTCAATGTATCACAAGAAATGCAATTACAATGCCAGTAATAAATAGATCAAAAAAAGTGTATTATGTCTTTAAATAACAGTGAGTTATAAAAAAGTAGGCTATTTGTAAAGAGTCAGACAATCTGTCAGTTGGAATAGGTAGAACTACTGCTTTTGTTCTTCTTCCTCGTTATCGAGACCTTTTTTAAATTCTTTGATACTTGAACCAAGGCCTTTGGCCAGTTCAGGGAGTTTACGGGCTCCAAATAAAAGAATGATGATACCGGCAACAATTAATATTTCTGTCAGTCCAAAATTCATAAATAATCCGCCTTTCAAATTAATTATCTTAACTTATCATCATTCCAGGTGCAGTGCAAATTAAATTGTAAAGTCTATATAAACGGATTTCAAATATTTACTACATTGACCAGACATAACCAGTGGTAAAAAAGTTATAAGTAATGTGAATTTTAAAAATATATTTAATTAAGGCACAAAAACTTAAAAGAACTACTGCATTTTTTGTCGTCTAAGTTGACGCCATTGTTTGAGATTATTGCTGAAAATTTAAAACGTTCTTGTTTCTATTAATTCATAATGTGGTACCTCTAAATCCCATCTTTTGATCACTTTTTGAGCTACATCTGGAACATAGCATTTTATTCAAAAGTCATTATGGTGACGAATTCAACCTCTTCATTTAGTTCAATTCTTAAAACTTCAATTTTATTGAAACCGGGGATATTTTTGCCTCTATGCCGGGAATAACCTCATCTTGTAGAATACTCTGATATTTATCAGCATTTTCTTTTGTAGTCCATCCATGCCATATTCTTTTAATAGCCATTCAAGGTCCTCTTAAAATTTAAATGTCTTGTAGTTTTTTGAACAAGATAATGAAGAAATCTTGATTGGGATACACAAGAGTTTTTCATATAAGTAAAGTGCTGCCACCGACAACGGCAGTAGCAACATCTTTACCTACAATACTATGTAAGTCGTGATACCTTATTTATATCTCTTTTTTATTCAGTGGTGAATGATGTTCGTGAACCATCTTCCAGCCATCACTTGTTTTAACAAATAATAAAGTAATCTGGTCGTTTACTGTAACAAGATCTTCACCAAATTTTAATTGAAAATCGGAATGAAAGGTTACATTTGCTACATCACCATAAACTGCAATCTGCAAATCGTTAGCATCAAATTTGACTACTTCGGTTACAGAACCAAAAAGTTTACGTTCATAGGCTTCGTTGGCCTCGCCGCCATTACGGGGCTCTCCATTTTTAAATTCAGTAAACTTGGGACTATAGGCATGAAAAGAGATAAGTTTATCAATATCTCCCTCTTTAATGCTTTTTGCCATTTCCCCGAAGGTTTTCATTATTTCTGCTTTTGCTTCAGGAAATTCATCGTTTATTAGGTCGACTTTAGATTCTACTTTACTTTGATTGCACGCTGTGATTAAGATTCCAATCATTAGAATCATCATAAATGTATAAGCTGCCTTAATCATAAAAATTTTCTCCTATATATTAGCATATATAAATGATTATGTAGATAATTTAATTGCTACTTTAAACACTATAATATATTCCCCCCTCTTTTTGCGACATACAAAATATTTACATTATTAGATATATCTCTTTATGTCCCAGGATTCATTTTAACTTCTTGAATACAATGGACAATGCTATCTTCAACTAAAATTATTCGTGTTTCCTATCATTAATCTCAATCCAATATCCATCAGGATCTTGAAAATATATTTGTCTCACACTATCTGGTCTTACTTGGGGTTCATTG
>JARRPN010000139.1:0-3141 GCA_037382875.1 Calditrichaceae bacterium
CTAAAGCTGTAAAAGATAAAAATAATAAGATTATCTATTATGATGGTACATTTGAAGATATCTCTCGATCAAAGGAAGCGGAACAGAAGTTACAATCTTCTGAAGCACGTATGCGTTATATTCTTAATGCAACCACAACTATTATTTACTCAATAAAGGTATCTGGAGATAAAATTCAACCTGTTTGGGTAGGAGATAATATAAGTCAATTTGGTTATAAACCTGAAGAACTATTGGATGAAAAGTGGTGGTTAAGCAATGTTCATCCTGAGGATGTTCAAAAAATACAATCACTAATTAATCAGATAAAGAGTTCCAGACATATTGTAATGGAATATCGATTTAAAAATAAACAATTTATGCAGGGACGTGAACTCGATCTTAAAGAGGCTGTTGCATACAGAGATAGACTTTATCTGGATCTAATAAAAAAGGCATTATTCAATATATAAGTCCAACAGGTGAGAGCAGATTTTTGGTGACGATGCCACAAATATAATAAACAGACCCCTAAGTGGATTTATTTATCCTGATGACTTAGCTGATTGGGAAAAAAGTTTTCAGGAGGTCGTTTCTGGTGTTTCCGGAGTTTGTGATTATCGAATTGTAACGAAAAATGATGAAATTCGCTATATACGAAGTTCATGCCGACCAGTTTATACAAACAATCATATAAGAAACTTAACCGGAATAATGACCGATGTTACCATCCAGAAGCACAATGAAGAAGAAATTAGAAAATTATCACTTGCGGTAGAACAAAGTCCCTCATCTGTGCTAATTACGGATATTAATGGTAATATAGAATATGTTAATAAAAAATTAACTGAACTGGTAGGTTATACTAAGGAAGAGCTTATTGGGCAAAATACCCGAATATTTAAATCAGGTCAGACACCAGTTCAAGTTTATGAAGAATTATGGACAACGATAGTGTCAGGAAAGACCTGGTATGGAGAAATTAAGAATAAGAAAAAAGATGGTACTTTAATTCTCGAGGATATTGTTATAAGCCCGATCACAAATGATAAAGGAACCATTACTCATTTTGTTGGCTTGCGCGAGGATGTCACTAAACAAAGAATGCTGGAAGAACAGTTAAGACAATCACAAAAAATGGAAGCAATAGGTCATTTAGCTGGTGGTGTAGCTCATGATTTTAATAACCTGCTTACGGTAATCAGCGGGTACAGCGATTTAATTTTGCGAGACCTGTCAAAGGATCATAAATATTTTGATAAACTATATCAAGTGAAATTATCCGGGCAGCGTGCTGAAAGCCTGACCAGACAGTTACTGGCATTCAGCCGAAAACAAATTATGAAACCGGTTGTTTTGGATATCAATTTGCTGATAAATGAAATGGAAAAGATGCTAAAACGTATCATTGGTGAAGACATCGATTTAATGACCGTTTATGCTAAAGATCTATTACGAGTCAAAGCGGATCCGGGACAGATTGAACAGGTAATTTTAAATTTGGTCGTAAATTCACGTGATGCTATGCCCAGTGGTGGTAAATTAATAATCGAGACAAAAAATATCTTTCTGGACAATGAATATGTGAGTTATTATCCGGATATTAAAACAGGTATATATAGTATGATATCGGTCTCCGATACCGGATTAGGAATCAGTAAAGAGATACAATCTCAAATTTTTGAACCTTTCTTTAGTACTAAAGAAAAGGGAAAAGGAACCGGGCTTGGTCTTTCTACAGTTTATGGTATCGTGATGCAAAGTGGTGGACATGTGGATGTCCAAAGTGAACCAGATAAAATGACTACATTTAATATTTATCTGCCAGCCTTGAAAAAAGAAGCTAAGACAACTAAAGAACAAAGTGATATGGATATTGACCAGGGGAAGAAGGAGACAATATTAGTAGTTGAAGATGAAAGTACGGTACGTGATTTTATTCTTGCTGTATTAAATAAATATAACTTTAATGTTATCATAGCTAAAGATTCTAAGGATGCGATTAAAATTGCAAAAAGTAACAAAAAAAGAATCCATATCCTATTGACAGATGTTATTATGCCGGGCATGAGTGGGAAAGAATTATCTGAAAAGATATTAGAAATATTACCTAAAATTAAAGTCGTCTTTATGTCCGGTTATACCGATGAAGCTATTGTTCAACATGGTGTTTTAGATGAGGAAATCAACTTTATTCAGAAGCCTTTTACGCCACAAGTTTTAATTAAAGTTATAAAAAAAGTATTAGGAAAGAAATAATCATCAAAACTTTATAATCGAATACATTATTTTAATATATCTACAACCTGATTGATATTTTCAATCAATAAATCGGCTTCCTTCAAATCATCAGGATTAATAAACATACTTTTTAGTCCAAAGCAATAGAGTTCGGCTGATTTTGCTGATTGCACACCGGCCGGTGAATCTTCTATGGCAAGACATTGATAAGCGTATAAGCCTAAATTTTGAATGGTTTTTTGATAAATTTCTGAATCAGGTTTGCGGTTTACTACATCTTCACCGGTAACGATCGATGAAAATATTTTATTAAGATTCCATTCAGGGCGAGATAATATTTTTATGATTACGTCAACCTGCTCATGTATAGAAGATGATGCCAAAGCTGTCCCTGCATAAATTGTTTATTTATAGATTGAATATTTGATTCTATGGAATGACCTATAAATGAATGCACAATACTATCATCATAATCTAATTTAAGCTCATCCATCATTATTTTAAATGACTGCACATGAAAAGGTTCGCTGTCCACTAGAACACCGTCCATGTCTAAAATAACTGCTTTAATAAAATTCCAATTTTGGACAATTTTTTTATTATCTACCAAATCACTTCCTGTAATTATTATAAAAAAGCGGATCAGTTTTTTAACTAACTAATCCGCTTTCATTTTTATTTATAACTATTTCTAAAAACTAATAACGGTTTGAATACTTGTTATATTCACTGTCTCATCAGAACCACTAATTTTACCGTTTCCATCAAGATCGCGATAAACCTGTTTATAATCAAATAAAAGTGTTGCCCCGCTGGCAATTTCATAACCTAGTCTGTACCCTAGGATTGTACCTTCTGTTTTCTCAAACAGATCCTCAGCATTGTTCTGGTAATAATAGGCACCAGCTTTACTTATTTTCG
>JARRPN010000139.1:3161-8623 GCA_037382875.1 Calditrichaceae bacterium
GCACCAGCTTTACTGATTTTCGGAACAATATCAGTATTCAAGTCAAGTGTGGAACGGAAGGTTTTAATCTCAAAAGTACCGCGTTTCATATTTTGATATTCTGCACCAAAAATGATGTAATCAAATATGTTAAAATCGGCCCCGACCATGTAACCTTTTAAATCTTCCGTAATCCTTGCAAGTGATTCACGTTTAGTATGAGGTTCCAAGTTATCCGAAGAATCTTTAATAAATACGGCTCGCTCGAGTTCATAAGTCGTGTTAAAATATTCCGGTAAAAATTGTGCGCTAAATATTCTATATTCTGCATAGAGATTGATGAAGGCAAATTTAGCCAAGAATCCGGGCGCAGTAATACCCCAACCACCGCTATGGGGAAATTTTGCATATTGTCCATAGGTGATTAGTTTTAAGTAGTCAAAATTTAGAAGGGGATAGGAAATATCACCGGCAAAGGCAATTTGTGTTTTTTCAGATGCAGCATTAATATCAAATGGTTCCTGGTTTAAAACGGTTGCTTCCCAAAGCATAGGATCTGCAATATAATCCTGATCATTGATTAAATTACTGTCCATACCAGTCTCAATTAAATACTCACGATTATCAGTGAATCCATCACCATCACGATCATAATCTTCTTTATCAGCCTGGCCATCACCATCCGTATCAATTGCAAGCTTTCTATCATCAGGAAATGCATCCAGTAAATCAGGAACACCATCCTTATCCCTGTCTTTTAATCCTTTATATTGATTGCGGTCAAATACCACACTTCCACCCACTTCAAGATTTCCGATGAGTTTGTATGAGACACGCCCGGCCATTAATCCACCACCATCAGTCAGTTCACTAAAATTGTTCAGCATTCCCTGAAAGCCCAGTTTCTCTCCCTGAAGACCCAGCTCCATACCTGTACGGATTACATTGGGATATTCAATGGTATTATAATAGTGGTTCATTAGTAAACCGAAACCTAACCGATAATTATCAATAGCTCCTACTTTAATGTAGAATGGATCTCCTTGATGACCCCATCGTACATAATATAATTTTTCAAAAATATCGCGAGCAGAATCCCAGTTATCTTTGCGAATGTTGCCATCCTTATCCATGTAAATACTTAAATCCAGAGCAACGCCAAGTTTTCCAATAGAGAATTCAGGTCTTAAACCGATTACGCTGTATATCTCATCGTCGATTGTTGCAGCACCAAATACAGCACCCATTCTAAACCCCGGCTCGTTACTGGATTCATTACCTTTATCTGTTTCTTCTTCCTTATCCTCATTCATACTACCACTTGGAGATGATTGTATCATACCAATTTCATCTGCATTAGATGGTTCTGGTGAATCTTCCTCTAAAGGTTCTTCCGGACTGCTATCCTTAGATACAATGTTAAGAGCTTTCTGTTCATCACTGGTAAGTGGTTCAGGATCGCTGGGCATTTTTCCTGATTGAATACTGGCTTTATTACCTGCACGTATCCGCACACTGTTGCGTTTATCGGGATCACTCAATTCGACCTCTCCGGTTTTAACAAGAATTTTTGTTTCGTTTCCATCATGTATCGTTAAAAATTCTGTGCCGCGAATAGCTGCAACTGCAACAGGACTCGTAACAGTAAATGAATTGGACACGGCTTTTTTTACTCTAAAATAAAATTTTCCGAGACTGGCAAATAGCTCAATCCCATGTGTTTCCGGTCGGTCGGTATTACGAAGTTCCAGCATTGAATTTTCAAGAATCTTTGTGATTGAACCATCGGGCAGTTCTAATTCACAAACAGATTTACTGCCTGTCCTCACAATATTCTTTTCATGCAATTGTGTATTCATTTGTACGCCTTTCCAGGACATAATTTGAACCGAAGGCCGGTAACGTACTTCACCCATTAAAAATTTTACTTTTATATCCTGAGCACTCAAAGAAGAAATCAAAAGAACTAAAATAATAATGGATTTTAATTTCATTATTTATCCTCCTGTTTGTAAAGATTCATACAATTATGATTAGAATATGATTATTGCAGGTATATTAATCATTGATTCTAATCATAGATTTTACAGCCTCAATTTATATTCGAATTATTATAGCAATCTATTAACTTAATAAAATATTTTTATTCAAAACAAGCTAATTTGAGTATTTCAAAAAGGTTAATATGGAAATAAAAATCCCGGATGATTGATCCGGCATTTGAGAAAGATATGAATATATTTAAAATTAATTTTTTTAAATAGTTTTATGAAAAAAGATCTAGTACATCATCTTTAGTAATAGATTTAAATATATTTTCCTCTGTGCTGATAAGTGACTCGACTAAATCACGTTTTTTATTTTGTAATTTTACTATCTTTTCTTCAACAGTATCTTTTGAAATTAGTTTATATGCAAATACCTTACGAGTTTGTCCAATACGATAGGCACGGTCGGTCGCCTGCATTTCAACTGCAGGATTCCACCATGGATCATAATGGATAACATAATCCGCTGCGGTAAGATTTAAACCTGTCCCACCGGCTTTTAAACTGATTAAAAATATTTGTACATTCTCATCTTCCTGAAATTCACGAACCGGAGCTTCTCTGTCTTTGGTTGATCCGTCCAGGTAAGAATAGGGAATAGTATCTGTGTCGAACTGACGGCGGATGATCTGCAGCATCTGAACGAACTGGCTGAATATAAGTACTTTATGTTTCTCCGATGCAATTTCTTCAACCATTTCCATCAAGGCATCGAACTTTCCTGATGCATAACTATAATTTTTCTCAACGAGCTGTGGATGGCAGGAAATTTGTCTGAGTTTTGTCAATCCCTCTAAAACACGAAATTTAGATTTATTCAGGCCTTTACTTTCAATTTCTTCCATGATGCTGTCACGATAACTTAACCGCCACTTATCATACAATTTTTCCTGTTCGTCTGACATAGGGGAATAAATTATACTTTCAATCTTGGGAGGCAATTCTTTGGCTACATCTTCTTTGGTGCGTCTCAGAATGAATGGAAAAATTAACCGTTTCAGCGAAGCAGCGACTTGTACATTGCCCTCTTTTTCAATCGGTCGCATAAATGATTCTTTAAAGAAATTTTGATCGCCCAATAATCCCGGATTAATAAATGCAAATTGAGACCATAAATCCATGGTATTATTTTCAACTGGTGTTCCTGTTAATGCTAATTTATGAGCTGATTCCAGCAAACGTACTGCTTTTGAAGTTTCTGATTGCGGATTTTTAATATTCTGTGATTCATCTAATATAACATAATTCCACATGATTTCTTTTAGAAAAACCACATCGCGTCTTAAATGTCCATAGGTTGTCAGAATCAACGGATATTTTTTTACTCTTCTGAAATCCTTTGACCGTCGAGTTCCATAATGAACAAGAATATTTAGCTCCGGTGTGAATCGTTCAATTTCACGAATCCAGTTAAAAATAACGGAGGTTGGAGCAATAATTAAATTACACTTTTTTGGTGATTTGGTTATTTCATTCCTCAGCAGGACAAGTGCTTGAATTGTTTTACCCAAACCCATATCATCAGCAAGGATGCCGCCGAATGAAAAATCCTTAAGAAAATTCATCCAGTCATAACCAGCCTTCTGATAATCACGCAGCTCACCTTTAAACAATTCCGGTAGTTTATAGGATTTAATTTTACTAAACTTGTCCAGTTTTTTAATCTTATCCTGGCTTAACGCATCCATTTCTTTGTGATCCGCTTCTGCCAGTAGACGATCGATGAAGGTAAGATGATGATTTGCAAAACGAATGCTGTCATCATCGGCTTTACCGAAATTGATCATGTAGTTTAATTTTTCGATCAGTTTTTCCGGTAGACGAGCCAGACTACCATCACGTAGTTTGACAAACTTTTTGTTAGCTTTTAATGCCCGTTTTAATTCTTCCAGGGTTGCAGGTACGCCATCAAATTCAAGGTTTAATTCAATATCAAACCAATCTGTCTCTGAGGAAATGTTCACACCAAATTTGGCTTCAGCCCGCTTTACGCGGAAACGAACAAGACTTTCCTCACCCATAACTTCGAACCCCTGCTTAGCAAGAGACGGTAAGCCATCAAATAACCAATCCAGGGCATCTTCGAAAGTGGCATAAAATAATCCTGGAGTGTCCTCTACAATCTGACTTTCCAGTATGCGTTCACGATAAATAGCTTCTTCTTCACGATCCCGACGAACTCGAATAATTTGCTTTGTATCCGTATCATAGTGAAGATGCTGATCGTTAGGCTGACTATAGGAGATCTCTATCTTATCATACATTAAAGATAAAGATACGACGAGCTGATCATCCATTTCCTCACTGTAAATACGGGGGTTGCTAATTTTGGTTATTTCTGTTACGGCGATACCCGCAGGAAATTCCACATAAGGAAAAATCGGTAATTTGGCCAAATATTCTGAAATAAATGACTGATACTCATCCTTATGCAGATTTACTTGTAATTTCTCATCCACAAATGATTTGATATATGAATAACTAAGAGGAAAATTACAGAAATTCAGTTTGCCATCTCGATAAAACCATATCGGATTTACTGTGAGAATTTTTGCATTTTCATCGATAGGAATTTCAACTTCATCCCGCACAAAATATGGTTTAAATATATAATTGTTATTTTCATCAGTTTGCAGTTTAAAAACCAATTTCCATGGTTTGCGTCCAAAACGGATACGGGTTCCAATGGAACCATCATCATTTTTAATATGCAGTTCACTTGTATTCAATAAATTAAATAATTGACCGGCATCCAGTCCAAAATCAAGATAACTGGTTTCCAGACGTCCCCGGTAATAAACGGATGATTGCTGAGACTGCAATCGTTCCAGATAAGATATTGCGATAAGATCACCGGAGGTACGAAAAACATTCTGCTCGGATAGTTCGTTAAAAGATGGTTCCTGAATACGTCCGTAGGTCCCATCCTTTTTCATATAAACTTTTACCGGTTTGATATTCCAATAATTTTCCAGAATATGAATGATATAAACAAGCTTCCATCTGACTTCCTGTGAAAAATCGCTATCGACCTGCTGAATAGCAATTTGCTTCTCAAAATATTCACGCCAGTTTGCTGTATCTGATGTTGTTTCCTGTTCTTTGCTTGTCTGGTTGTCAATTACTTTTAAAGCGACAGCAACGGCATGCTTACATGTATAATTATAGGGGCAAGTACAGGTGGCATCAAAAGTACGTTCGTCTGTACTGAGTCGCACTATATATGGATAAGTACCTTGAACGGAGGCTAGGACACTGAACGTATCCCATTGTTTAATCTTGACACGTCCCTCTTTAAAATAGTCTAAACCCTGTTTAAAAATAATGTCCGGTACACGATTTTTTAAATCCTTAATGTCTATTTTCACTATATTACTCCATTCGCGAAAATTAACTTCCTTATCATTGCGTTATAATCATACATATCCATGTATG
>JARRPN010000140.1:0-7678 GCA_037382875.1 Calditrichaceae bacterium
TTCGTGTGTACCTAAAGATTTGATAGGTGTGCCATCATTTTCAGGATCATATATAAAACCTTCAGGCCATTTGGTAGAATCCGCTGCTTGCTGCAAGTGATCGTCCGTACCTTCAAAATTAGGATAAGCATCATCACCCCAGTCTGTAACATTATATTCGGTTCTCAGAAAATCATGACCTACTGATTCAAGAGCAATCGGATCGATCGAGGCAAAAATAGATGAACAATAGTCACCATTAAAAGGAGCCATGTCCCATTTTCTTGGCTGTTTTAACTCATGATGATTTCCTCCCCATAATCCATCAATGATATTCAGGACAGTTTTGCCGCCTAAATGTTCATGTCCCAAAAGATCAACTAATACACGATATTTTCCATAACCTTGATTTTCTCCTTCACCATTATCGCCCGGACTTACCAATCCGCGATGTAAATGAAATGCACTCGATTCCGTATGCGAACCAAAATGACTTTTTGCTAATAATGTAATTCCTGCTCTAATATGACCTTTAAGAGCAGCAATGTTAACTATGTAATCAGCATCATACATTTGTTGATAAATCTTATCCTGAACATCTGTGCCCGGATCAGCAATATCACGGTCTGAATAAAATATAACATCATCATCTGTTGGAATTGAAAGCGTTCTGCCATAAGATTCAATATCTTTTACCGGATTCCACGGGCTTGTACTGTTTACTCCCATATAATGGACATTTGGAAAATCAGCAGACAAAATCTCATAGTAGACTTTGTTAATATTGAGGTGGGGATCGCCAACAAAAATCATATTTTGGGGAACACCGGCATTGTTTACTAATTGATCAAGTGTTGCAAGAATTGTGTATGGTGAAGTGGCTGCCATATCTGGAGGGAAACCCCAAACATTCTCTTCTCTTTGTGCCAAGTCGGCATTCATATTCTCAGATAGCCCAACACCCTGATTATTTGTTTTAATAAAAATTTTATCGCCAGCCTGGTAACCATGTGTTTCTCCCTTGATAGTGCGATTATAATAGGTAAATATAGAATCCCACGCTACATCTAAGCTTGAAGTGCCAGTTAAAGCAAGAATGGTTTCAGACATCATATTCTTGATAGTTATTTCATTATTATTTTTTGGTGCATAATAAACATTATCCTCATCTGTTATTATACCATCGCTATCAAATGTACCATCACAATTCTCATCGGTTGCATCCGGATCCCAGTACCAGACCACACGTCCAGGGATGATACCTTTTGCTTCTCCAATAGCTACATTGGCAGGTAATTGCTCTAACATCTTAGCTTTAGCCGGTTCGGCAGAATCAAAAACAAACCAGCTTCCTAAGGATATAAATACAATAAGTGCTAATATACCAGAAAGATATCGGGCATCTTTAAACTTGATCTTTGCATATTTAAATGCTGCTATCGATCCGGCTAAGCTGATAATATATATGACAAAACTGGATGCTAATGGAGCGGCTACACGCATGCATGGATAGCCGGCACGACTTGGTTTGGGGATGACACGAATTATAAACCAGATTAATGAACCGATTCCTATAAAAGGGAAAAATAATTTTGTCCAAAAGTCTTTACCATTAATTCGTCTGAGCAGATTCTTCATAACAATACCTCAATATGTATAAAATTATAGTTAAAATTTTCTAAATATATCAATTTCGCTATTAATTGTAGCCATCTTAAATATAAAATAATCGACCCTTATTTCAAAATTTTAATTCTTGCCCAAATATGTGATAAGTATGTTGCATCCTTTTTGAATTTTATACGTAAAAACGGGTATCATTTCTAAAAAAGAGGCTAAAATGGAAATCATTGGAATTTTAATTGCAGTAGTAATTATCATTGCATTTGTAAAATTGTTGGGTATACTTTTTCATGCAGGTGTGTGGGTGATCGCCTTACCTTTTAAAATTTTATTTGCAGTTATAGGGGCTATTATCTCTGTAGCTATATTTGTTCCCCTAGGTGTTTTTGGGGTGCTTGCCAGTATAATTGTTATCCCGCTTGCTTTAATTATACCATTAGCACCTTTTCTTATAATTGGATTGGGAATTTGGTTATTGGTTAGAAAAAATAGTTAACGTCTCTCCAGGACCCAAAATACCCTGTTAATCAAATGTATTAGCAGGGTATTTTTATTTTCACAGCTTTTCTTCATTTACACAATAAAAAAATTGATTGTCTTTGTACCTTTCTGAATCAAATTGAATCTTATAGTTAATTATAAAGAATGGAATTTATTGAAATAAAATTTCGATATAAACAGTCTATATTTAGAACAATTTAAATGGGTACAATTGAATCAAAAATTGTTGGTCTCGGGCGATTGGCTTCCTCGCAACCGGTAATATTGTATTCAGAGGTATCGGGTATTCTTGAAAAGGGTTCAGTTCCTTTTCTTCCAGCCACTGCATTTAAAAGAGGCGATTTATTATTTAAGGTTGATGAAAGACAGACAAAGCTGGAATTGAACAGTTTGAAGGGTGATTTAATGAATGCACTGGCTTCCGTACTCCCTGAAATAAAAGTTGATTTTCCTGATGAGTATCAGAAATTCCAAGATTATTTTAATAAATGTAATTTTAACTCCAAACTATCTGAATTGCCGGAAACATCCAATCAAAAAATAAAGCTTTTTCTTACCAGATTCAATGTTTATAAATTGTATTATTCTGCTAAGAATATGGAAATTCGTCTGGAAAAACACTACTTCTATGCGCCGTTTGATGGATCAGTCATTTCTACGGATTTAAGAGTAGGTTCAATTGTACGAGCAGGTTCTGTTATAGGACAGATAATAAATATGGAGGATCTTGAAGTTGAGGTGCCTGTTGCCTCAAAGGATATTCCCTGGATTGACCGATCAAAGGTTGTAAGATTTAGTTCTTCCGAAATTCCGGGTGAATGGAAAGGGCATATTAAACGAATTGGTCAAAATATTGATGAAAGTACTCAAACTGTTCCTGTATATATTGGCATTGATAAAAACGGTCATGAGCAGCTAATAAATGGGACTTTCATGAAAGTGGTTATTTCGGGACAGGAAATTGAAAATGCTTTACGTGTCCCTAATAGAGCAGTTTATAATGAAGCCCATGTCTACCTTGTTAAAAATGGAAAATTGAAATTTCATCCAATCGATATAGCCAGAAAAGAACACGATCAGGTAATTGTTCAAAATGGAATTGCGTCGGGTGATACCCTCGTCACGGAGTTGTTGCAAGGTGTTGCATCCGGAATGCCTGCTCTTTCCAGAATAGTGGATCGCGAGGGGGACATTAATTAATGGAAAAACTTATAGCCTTTTTTGTTCGATATAAAATCTGGACCAATGTGCTGATGTTCAGCATATTTGGTTTTGGTCTTATATCGTTGAGCCAGATGCGTTTTTCTTTTTTCCCTGAAGCGGAACCAGATATCATCACTATCCAGGTGGTCTACCCCGGCGCCTCTCCGGAAGAGGTGGAAGAAGGTGTAATTCTTAAAATTGAAGAAAACCTTGATGGATTGCCCGATATTGAACGGATAACGTCTGTTTCGCGGGAAAATTCAGGTACGGTTACGGTTGAAATTATGCAGGATGCAGAAATTGACATTGTACTAGCTGATGTTAAGAATGCTGTCGACCGAATCAATTCATTTCCATTAGGAGCAGAAAAGCCGGTCATATTTGAACAGAAATTCCGGTCACGGTCTCTTTCCATTGTGCTGTATGGAGAAACTGATTTATATAATCTCAAATATATCGTTGATAATCTGCGCGAAGAATTATTAGCGCTTCCCGAAATATCTCAGGTCACGATCCGAGGACTTCCCAAACTGGAATTTTCAATCGAAGTGTCTGAAGCCGATTTGCGTCGTTACAAAATGACCTTTGACGAAATTAGCTCAGCTATCGCCTCATCCAATATAAATATTTCAGGTGGGAAGTTCGATACAAATGACGAAGAAATTCTGATCCGGGCGTATGGACGAAAGTATCATGCAAAAGAATTGTTAAACACAGTGGTACGGGGAAATCCCGACGGTACGGTAATCTATTTAAAAGATGTCGCTTCTGTGATTGAAAAATGGGAAGATATTCCGGATAAAATGTATTACAACGGGCACAACGCGGTCGTACTGGATCTGGATCAGACGGAACAGGAAGATATTTTATTAATTGCCGATATCACAAAAAAGAAAGTCGAAGAATTTAACAAGGAAAATGAACAAATTCATGCTCTGGTGATAGATGATCGAACGGTACCGCTGCAGCAGCGACGAGATTTATTGGTAAAAAACGGTTTGATCGGTTTGGTGCTGGTTGTGATAACCCTGGGATTCTTTCTTAATTTGAGGTTATCATACTGGGTATCGGTTGGAATTCCATTTTCATTTGCCGGTATGTTTATCATTGCGAACGCAGTTGGAATAACCTTAAACATCATGTCATTATTTGGTATGATTGTAGTCATCGGTATTTTGGTTGATGACGCCATTGTGGTAGCAGAAAATATTTTTGCTCATTATGAAAGAGGATCATCCGGGTTAAAAGCGGCTATTGATGGTTCGAAAGAAATGGTTGGACCGGTATTTACTTCTGTCACCACGACCATTTTAGCGTTTATGCCGTTCTTCTTTTTAGATGGAACTTTCGGAGGATTTATCTGGCAGATGGCTCTTGTTGTTGTTTCCGCATTATTCTTTTCACTGGTAGAGGCTTTCTTAATTTTACCTGCCCATTTAGCTCATTCAAAAGGATTGCATCCTCACAAAGAAGATCCGCTGATTCGGCAAAAGATCGATAAAATTATTTATTTTATTACCTGTAAAATCTATGCCCCATCGTTGCGATGGTCTCTGACCCATAAATGGATCACTATTGTTACTCCGGTCGCACTGGTCATGCTGACTGTAGGTTTGTTGGCTGGTGGATTTATTGGCGTTACTTTTTTTCCATTCATTGACGGCGATACCTTGCCTGTAAATATATCCCTGGTTACAGGAAGGCAGGAGGCAGATACGGATTCACTTTTAAGCAGAATTGAGAAGCAAGCCTGGGAATTGAATGAAGAAATGAGCGCCGAACGGGCCGATGGTAACCAGCTGATATTGGGAATTCGTCGTGAAATTGGGTCTAATGATTTTGGTGAAAGCGGCAGTCATGCTGGTCGATTAACCCTGCAGTTACTGGATGGTGAAGTCCGTGATATGGATACCTATATTATTGCAAACAGATTGCGTGAAAAAGTTGGCCCAATCCCGGAAGCTCAACAAGCCACCTTTGGACGATTAGGATTTTTCGGTAAGCCGGTTTCTGTGAGCCTTTTGGGTAATGATTTAAAACAGTTAAACAGAGCAAGGGATTTACTGGTAAATGAACTTAAAAATTTCAGTACACTTAAAGATGTAACAGATTCCAATCAGGAAGGTCGTCGGGAGATTAATATAACGTTAAAACCACGGGCCTACGCATTGGGATTCAAATTACAGGATGTTGCCCGTCAGGTGAGACAGGGATTCTTTGGCCAGGAAGTTCAGCGCATTCAGCGTGGCAAAGATGAAATTCGTGTCTGGGTTCGATACCAGCCGGAAGACCGGTCATCACTCGGTTTTTTGAATCAGATGCGTATTCGTACCATAGATGGTAAGGAATACCCGTTTGGAGAACTAGCAGAATATTCGATTGAAAGAGGCATCACAACAATTGATCATCTGGATCGCAGAAGAGAAATTAAGGTTGAAGCCAGCCTGGCTGATGAGAAATTGGATTTACCTCCAATCCTGGCAGAAATCGAAACACAAGTGCTGCCGGAAATTTTCAGTCAGGTACAGGGTGTGCAGTCTTCTTTTGGGGGACAATCGAGAGATCAGGCAAAATTTCAACGATCGTTGCGAAAAGCCTTTCCGATAGCTATGTTAGCCATGCTTATTTTAGTCATTCTGGTTTTCAGATCATATACCCAGGCTGGAATGATTTTTTCACTTATACCGATTGCAATTTTGGGCGCTATCTGGGGGCATGGCATTGAGGGTATCCAGCTCAATACACTTTCAATTTATGGAATTATAGCCTTATCGGGAATTATAATAAATGATAGTATTGTTTTTGTTGATCAGATCAATCGAAATTTAAAGGATGGTCAAAAAATACGGGATGCAGTGCATAATGCCGGTTTAGCGCGTTTACGACCCATTATTCTGACGACATTAACGACGGCTTTCGGTCTGGCGCCGCTTATTTTAGAAACATCACGGCAGGCGCAGTTTTTAATTCCGATGGCTGTGTCTGTAGCCTATGGCATGGTCTTCGGTACGTTTATTTTATTGATTGTTTTACCGGCCCTGTTTTTAGTCATCAATAAACTTCGCTATTGGTACGCAAAATGGGCGGGTGATGAAAATGCAACATATGAATCTGTTGAACCGGCAGTAAAAGAGTTGTCGATTGATTAGTTTTGTTCAATAATATGATTAAGCAGGAAGTGAGAATGAATAAAATATTTTTGATTATGTTGTTGGGTGCTGTTGTAATTTATGCTCAGGATGAACTGGGTGTTGAAGATGTACTTAAAATTGGTTTGGAAACTAATTACAATATTCAGATTGCCCGCAATACTGCTGAAATTGCTGATAATAACCGTACTTTAGGCGTATCCGGTTTTTTACCAACATTGGATGCATCCGGTAGTTATCAGCAATCCAATAGCTCAGTAGAGACGAATTCGCCATTCGGTTTTGGCGATACGGATAGGGAAATTTTAAATGGTCAGGTACAACTCACCTGGACGATATTCGATGGTTTTAAAATGTTTATCGATCACAAACGATATAATCAATTAGCTGAGTTGGGTGAATATCAGGCTCGAAATACTATCGAAAAAACTGTGGTTGCAATCATGCGTGCCTATTTTAATCTGGTACAACAGGAACAGTTACTTATTGTAGCTGAGAACACGATGGCTATTTCTCAAATTCGTCTGGATAAAGCGGAAGTACGGAATGATCTTGGTGGTGCTTCTTCCACAGATTTACTGAATGCCCGTGTATCGTTTAATAGCGATAAAACCAATTATCTTAATCAGCAATTGAATGTAGATATTGCCCGGAAAGAACTAAACATTATTTTAGGACGCGAACCCGATGAACCATTAACTGTCCAGAAAAAGATACAAATCGCACCGTTAACATTATCCTATGATGAAATAGTAGAATTGACGAAGAATAAAAACAGCCAGCTTGCTGCAGCACGCAAAAGTCTGGAAGTAGCTAAACAAAATAAACATAATGCCGGATCATCATTTCTGCCAAGGTTATCTGCCGTAGGTAGTTATAGCAAATCCGATCAAACGGATGAAACAGAGAGCAGAGGTAAAATTACTTCAAATAGTGAAGGACTCACAGCGGGTTTATCATTATCTTGGAATCTTTTTAATGGATTCCGAAACAGTGTGGATGTTCAGAATAAAAAACTGGAACTCAAAAACCAGCAACTGGCACTGTTTGATGAAGAAAACCGACTAGCGGGTTTGGTCAAAGAAAAATACGATACATTTCAGAAACGTAAAGAATTACTGCAGCTGGAAGAAGAAAATGTAATTGCCGCCGAGCAGAATTTAAAACTACAACAGGATCGTTTTGATATCGGAACAGCAACATCGCTGGAATTTCGTGATGCC